>NZ_JBHIKY010000050.1:0-2148 GCF_042139015.1 Alteribacillus sp. HJP-4
GCCGCATTGTCCGGTGACGACAGCGAAGAGGTCCCACCCGTTCCCATGCCGAACACGGAAGTTAAGCTCTTCAGCGCTGATGATAATGAAGGGGCAACCCTTTGTGAAAGTAGGACGCTGCCGGGCATATTACATACTTATCTTAAATTTATACAATAATATCTTAAAATGATATTCCACAGTAGCTCAGTGGTAGAGCTATCGGCTGTTAACCGATCGGTCGCAGGTTCGAATCCTGCCTGTGGAGCCATGGAGAGCTGTCCGAGCTGGCCGAAGGAGCACGATTGGAAATCGTGTAGGCGGTGTTAAACCGTCTCGAGGGTTCGAATCCCTCGCTCTCCGCCATTAAGTCATTATGGCCCGTTGGTCAAGTGGTTAAGACACCGCCCTTTCACGGCGGTAACACGGGTTCGAATCCCGTACGGGTCACCAAATTTTGGAGGATTAGCTCAGCTGGGAGAGCACCTGCCTTACAAGCAGGGGGTCGGCAGTTCGATCCTGTCATCCTCCACCATCATTTTTATAGTATCGCGGGGTAGAGCAGTCTGGTAGCTCGTCGGGCTCATAACCCGGAGGTCGGAGGTTCAAATCCTTCCCCCGCAACCAATTTAACTTCTTAAAGAACGAAGATGACGAAGAGATTCGCAGCACACCAAGACCTTTGGAAGAAGAAGCAAGAAGGTCGAGGAACCAAGAGAGAGAAGGAAGGAGCGTACTTCAGTACGTGACCTGACTGAAAGAACGAAGATGACGAAGAGATTCGCAGCTTATTCTTACAAAGTGGGCCTGTGGTGTAGCGGTTAACATGCCTGCCTGTCACGCAGGAGATCGCGGGTTCGATTCCCGTCAGGCCCGCCATTTAACATTAAATCTAGCAATTTATTTAAAATGTGTTATCATGAGCAGTACATGATTTATCAACACCTAAAGTAATCTATAATATCACTATAATTAATAAGGCTCGATAGCTCAGTCGGTAGAGCAGTGGACTGAAAATCCTCGTGTCGGCGGTTCGATTCCGTCTCGAGCCACCATTTCATGCCGGTCTAGCTCAATTGGTAGAGCAACTGACTTGTAATCAGTAGGTTGGGGGTTCAAGTCCTCTGGCCGGCACCATTTTTAAAATACAATAAAATGTACGGAGGGGTAGCGAAGTTGGCCAAACGCGGCAGACTGTAAATCTGCTCCCTTTGGGTTCGGCGGTTCGAGTCCGTCCCCCTCCACCATTACTCAGGGGTATAGTTCAAAGGCTAGAACAGCGGTCTCCAAAACCGCCGATGTGGGTTCGAGTCCTACTACCCCTGCCATTTCTATCTTTATGGCGGTTGTGGCGAAGTGGTTAACGCACCGGATTGTGGTTCCGGCATTCGTGGGTTCGATTCCCATCAGCCGCCCCATATATTAACATATATTTTTTTGGGCTATAGCCAAGCGGTAAGGCACCGGACTTTGACTCCGTTATGCGCTGGTTCGAATCCAGCTAGCCCAGCCAGATGCGGAAATAGCTCAGTGGTAGAGCACCACCTTGCCAAGGTGGGGGTCGCGGGTTCGAATCCCGTTTTCCGCTCCATAATTAAATTCTGTGTGCATATACTTGTTCAAGGAAAGATATTTGATGCACAACAGGGCGGCATAGCCAAGTGGTAAGGCAAGGGTCTGCAAAACCCTCATTCCCCGGTTCAAATCCGGGTGCCGCCTCCATTAGTTACGTGCCGGGGTGGTGGAATTGGCAGACACACAGGACTTAAAATCCTGCGGTTGGTGTACAACCGTGCCGGTTCAAGTCCGGCCCTCGGCACCATTTTATTTACAATAGTTGGCGGTGTGGCGGAATTGGCAGACGCGCACGACTCAAAATCGTGTTCCTTCGGGAGTGCCGGTTCGACCCCGGCCACCGCTACCATTTTATATATTTAACTATGGATCAACGTCTACTGGCATTTTCAGCAGACGTTTTTTGGTGTGGGAATGTAATTTTTCTATTCCGAGCTTTGAATGTTTTTCTACCTGCTAAGGATTTTGGCTCTACAATAAATGTTGGGGTTTTGAAACAATTATCACGCATAAAAAACACGCAAGCTCCTTTATCCTTTATACTTGAATTGTCGAGAAACAAGAAAGGATAGGAGTTGCGTGTCATATGCATTT
>NZ_JBHIKY010000051.1:0-1723 GCF_042139015.1 Alteribacillus sp. HJP-4
AATACTGGCGACGTATGGGATTAAAGTCGTTGATATAACCACGTGGATTTTCATGAAACCGCCGAGTACGGATCCGTACGCTCGGTGGTGTGAGAGGTCGGGGGTTAATCACCCCCTCCTACTCGATAGTCTAAGGTTGCCCTTAAACAATCTGGAGAAGAATCCTGGCTTCTTTTTTCCTCGAGATTTTCGGCTATTCATTCTAACGGCGAAAATAACCTAAAAATAAGTGTATTATGATTTTCTTGAGAAATTGTATTCGTTACAGAAGGTGATGAAGTATAACAGAGAGGGATTGATATGCCATGATTTTTCTTCATAAAAAGATATCATGTCCCCTCTCCCCCACACGTATGATGTAGTGAAGCAGGGTTGCAGTGATGTAGTTTCACACTTTTTGGGGGGCGGTTATTTTGGCAGCAGGGAGAGGTCTTGGGGGGAAGAGATGCATTCGAAAGTCTGTCAGTTTAACGAATGACCAAGATAAAAAATCCAAACTTTTGGCGATCAGCTGTGATATGTCTCAAGCAGAGCTGTTATCATTAATGATTAAAATCTCTTTAGATAGCCCTAATCTTATTAATGTGCTGCAGGACAGGTACAACAAAAACGAAAAGTTCAAAGTATTTCCTGGACATGTCAATGGAAACGTGGAATTTTTTTAACCTAACGATCGTTTCGCATCATTGGCAAATTTGCGGTCAAAGCGCCAGCACATGGTACAGGTATGAAAACGATTTTTTGCTTTCTTCTGATGTTTGGTTTTTATAGGTTCTTTACAAACTCGACATTTCATTTGTGTTTTCTCCTTTTGTTTTTTATGACCAGCATAGACAAAAAGAAGAAATAGCAAACCTTGAAAAGAGAAGAAAACTTGCCTTTGGGGTCACCATCACGGTCTGCTCCTAGGAAGATAAGGCAGCAACATACGCTGCCGAACATCCTATGGCATCTCGCTTCGGTCTGAAATGTCCGATAACCACGGACTGTGTGGCTCATCCTTCGCCTGCATTCCGTAGGTTCCTGTCCATTTCTTAACGACCGAACGATGACCGAAAACGTAAAAAGCATAAATCAAAGTAGAAAAGAAAAATGGGAAGATCCCTGGCTAAGCCAGGAATTTTTTTTATTCTTTTTCCCTTTGCCTTCCGAATCGTAAAACAACGCAAGCCGACTAGGCTTCCAGCAGGTAGGGCCCCTTACCCCTTCCTGTTAGAAAGCCAAGACGGCAAGCCACCCCATCAAGGGCAAAAAACTTTTTTGCCAAAAGCGGCTTCGCCATGCAAAAAACTTTTTGTGCGGAAACCTTGACGGGCTGTCTCTGCGTGTTATTCGTTTCTCCATGCCAAAGGGCAAAAATAATCCCCCTTTGGGGACATCCTTTCGTTTCGGAAGCCAACGGCAAAAAAGCGAAAATCAAAGGAGGAAAAAAAGATGGGGAAAAGCGTGTATCAAATCATAACAGACAAAATCATGGAACAGTTGCAGGAAGGAGTCATACCATGGCGGCAGCCGTGGATCAATGGTGGGGCTGTCCGTTGGAAAACACAGCAAGCGTACAGGGGCATCAATAGGATGATTCTCCCTGAAGGGGAATATGCTACTTTCAAACAGATTCAGGAAGCTGGCGGAAAGGTAAAGAAAGGATCAAAAAGTTCCTTAGTTGTGTTCTGGAAGTGGTTAGAAAAAGAAGATAAAAAGTCAGGAGAGATAGATAAGATTC
>NZ_JBHIKY010000052.1:0-1688 GCF_042139015.1 Alteribacillus sp. HJP-4
TATCCTCTCAAAATTGAATGAAAGTCAAAGCGCTCCGCTTCCGGCGGTCCGAAAACCGGCGGAAGCGTCCGATCGGAAAAAATAATTCTCCGTAGAAAGGAGGTGATCCATCCCCACCTTCCGGTAGGGATACCTTGTTACGACTTCACCCCAATCACCTGCCCCACCTTCGGCGGCTGGCTCCCAGAAGGGTTACCCCACCGACTTCGGGTGTTGCAAGCTCTCGTGGTGTGACGGGCGGTGTGTACAAGGCCCGGGAACGTATTCACCGCGGCATGCTGATCCGCGATTACTAGCGATTCCGGCTTCATGCAGGCGAGTTGCAGCCTGCAATCCGAACTGAGAATGGCTTTTTGAGATTGGCTTCACCTCGCGGCTTCGCTTCCCTCTGTACCATCCATTGTAGCACGTGTGTAGCCCAGGTCATAAGGGGCATGATGATTTGACGTCATCCCCACCTTCCTCCGGTTTGTCACCGGCAGTCACCCTAGAGTGCCCAACTCAATGCTGGCAACTAGGATTAAGGGTTGCGCTCGTTGCGGGACTTAACCCAACATCTCACGACACGAGCTGACGACAACCATGCACCACCTGTCATTTCGTCCCCCGAAGGGGAACTTCCCATCTCTGGGAATAGCGAAAGATGTCAAGACCTGGTAAGGTTCTTCGCGTTGCGTCGAATTAAACCACATGCTCCACCGCTTGTGCGGGCCCCCGTCAATTCCTTTGAGTTTCAACCTTGCGGTCGTACTCCCCAGGCGGAGTGCTTAATGCGTTTGCTTCGGCACTAAGGGCATCGAAACCCCTAACACCTAGCACTCAACGTTTACGGCGTGGACTACCAGGGTATCTAATCCTGTTCGCTCCCCACGCTTTCGCGCCTCAGCGTCAGTTACAGGCCAGAGAGCCGCCTTCGCCACTGGTGTTCCTCCACATATCTACGCATTTCACCGCTACACGTGGAATTCCACTCTCCTCTCCTGCACTCAAGTTCCTCAGTTTCCAATGACCCTCCACGGTTGAGCCGTGGGCTTTCACATCAGACTTAAGAAACCGCCTGCGCGCGCTTTACGCCCAATAATTCCGGACAACGCTTGCCCCCTACGTATTACCGCGGCTGCTGGCACGTAGTTAGCCGGGGCTTTCTGATCAGGTACCGTCATGGCGCCGGCCTGTTTGACCGGCACGTGTTCTTCCCTGATAACAGAGCTTTACGATCCGAAAACCTTCGTCACTCACGCGGCGTTGCACCGTCAGGCTTTCGCCCATTGCGGATGATTCCCTACTGCTGCCTCCCGTAGGAGTCTGGGCCGTGTCTCAGTCCCAGTGTGGCCGATCACCCTCTCAGGTCGGCTACGCATCGTCGCCTTGGGGAGCTCTTACCTCTCCAACTAGCTAATGCGCCGCGGGCCCATCTCGCAGTGTGAGGAACAAGTCCCCACTTTTACAATAAGATCAGGCGATCTTATTGGTCATCCGGTATTAGCCCCGGTTTCCCGGGGTTATCCCAGTCTGCAAGGCAGGTTGCCCACGTGTTACTCACCCGTCCGCCGCTCGTTCCCCCGTCGTCACTCCGAAGAGATCCGACGGCTTCCCGCGCTCGACTTGCATGTATTAGGCACGCCGCCAGCGTTCGTCCTGAGCCAGGATCAAACTCTCCAATAAATAGTAGAGTACTGACTCTTCTT
>NZ_JBHIKY010000053.1:0-1686 GCF_042139015.1 Alteribacillus sp. HJP-4
TACCCGATAAAATACGATTTTTGGCTAGAAAACAAAATTGTTTTCTAGTCTTTTTCATGTGTGAGATATAATATAAATATCAAACAAAAAAGAGGTGATTTTCTGGTGTTAAATAATCAAACTTCCCTTACATTAAGCCCTTATATAGAACTTTATGATGCAGTGGTTCCAAAAGATAATTTTCTTCGCCAAATGAAAGAGCTCATTGATTTTTCCTTTGTCGAAGAGGAGTTAAAAGAGAAGTATTGCTTAGATAATGGAAGAAATGCAGAACCTCCTATAAGAATGTTTAAATACTTACTTTTAAAACAAATCTATGATTTGTCAGATGCGGATCTTGTTGAAAGGGCAAGGTTTGATTTGTCATTTAAATATTTTTTAGATATGACGCCAGAAGCTCCTGTTATTCATTCCAGTTCGTTGACCAAGTTTAGAAGATTACGCCTTTTTGACAAAGATTTAATGGACATATTGGTCCAAAAGACCGTGGAGCTAGCTTTGGAGCTGAATCTTCTATCGTCTACCACTCTGATTGTAGACGCCACTCACACTTCGTCTCGATTTCATTCAAAATCGCCTGCAGAATACCTTCAAGACAAGTCAAAATCCCTGCGAAAAGCCGTTTACCGCCATCAAGAAACAATAAAAGAACAGTTTCCGTCTAAGCCTAACACCAAAAATGTAGAAGAAGAAATGATGTACACGAAAGAACTCATCCGAACCATCCAGAGGCAACCGACATTGAGTGACATCCCCGCCATTAAAGAAAAAATAAATGTAGTCAACGAAGTGATGGAGGATATAGATGAAGAGAAATCCTACTCTTCAGATCCAGAAGCTCGTAAGGGACACAAATCACAGGACTATTCTTTTTTTGGTTATAAAACGCATCTGGCTATGTCAGATGAACGAATTATTACTGCAGCCGTTGTGACTACAGGAGAAAAAAGTGATGCCAACTATTTTCAAGAACTCGTTGAGACAAGCAGGAAAAATGGAATGGAAGTAGACACGGTCATTGGTGATAAAGCGTATTCTGGGAAAAACAATCTTCAATACTCCCAAAAAAATGATCTTCGATTAGTAGCCAAATTACATCCCGTCATTTCCAGCGGAACTCGGGAAGAAGACGACAACTTTGAATTTAATAAAGATGCCGACATGTACGCGTGCCCTGCAGGACACTTGGCGTACAGAAAAAAGATGGAAAAAAGATATTCTACCACCCAAAATCCCCAATTGAAGTACTTTTTTGATGTGGGAAAATGCAAAAAATGTTCTCTTCGGAAAGGCTGTTATAAAGAAGGGGCTAAGACAAAATCCTATTCTGTTACGATTAAATCCAGCGAACACCTGGAGCAAGAAGCCTTTCAAAATACAAAGGAATTTAAGGCATTATCGAAAAAACGATATAAAGTCGAAGCAAAAAATGCGGAATTAAAACAACGACACGGGTATGGGAGAGCCAATACTTCGGGTCTATTTGGCATGAAGATGCAAGGAGCTGCCACCATATTCGTTGCCAACATAAAACGGATTTTCAAACTTATGAATGAGAAAAAGTAACAAGACACCCCAAAACATCTGAAATTTTAGGACCCTTTTATTCCAATAGAGGAATAAAAGGGTCCTTTTTTGAACTTCCGTTTTTGTTGGAGATAAAATGCAGGTTTTTCAGCAGCCTCG
>NZ_JBHIKY010000054.1:0-1631 GCF_042139015.1 Alteribacillus sp. HJP-4
ATTAAATATAAGAGTAATCCTCCTCCACAAAAAAATTTGGATTTTTCAAGCTCTAAACTTCCATTCTTAATGCCCTTTATAATTTGGTGTTCAGATGGGCATCCCATATTGGTTTAGCATGATTATACAGACGATCGGTAAACTTCACATATCATCTTTTCGCTCAGCATGTTGAAACAAGTCATATAAAAAAGTGACCATGGTTTTTGTGAACCGTAGAAGCTGGTTCCGATCAAGCGACTCATTAACAGCATGTGCCTGATCTAGTGTGCCCGGACCGTACAGGACAGTAGGGATGCCGGCCTCCGCTAACCATCCCCCATCTGTTACGGTAGGAGACATAGAATAGTCAACCGGAGTTTGGTGAATATGTTGATGTGCGTTTGCCAACATCTCAACCTCGGCATGCCTGGTGTTCACTGAGAATGCAGGGAATACTTCTCCTTGTTCTTCTATCATCGACGTACCACCCCATGAAAATTGAGGGGGATGATCTCTTAACCAGGGATCTGCCTTCGCTGCATGATTAATGTGCGCTTCTATCTCTCTGATCACTTCTTCATAGTGTTCTTCCGGATAGTAATGTACGGTGATCCATAACGAGCAGCGATCGGCAATGAAAGCCGCATGACGGCCGCCTTCAATGACAGACGGGTTGATTGTATTTGAACCCGAAGGAAAACCAGAGCTCGATTTCGTGACTGCCCAATACCTCTCCAGTTCTTGCAACGCAGTAATTATTTTTATCATTTTCTCTATCGCACTCGCCCCATGGACACCACCGCCAGCATGGATCATCGACCGCCTTTGTGCATCATGAAGTGTTTCTGCGCTTTGGATTGTTATCCAGCCAGTGATCACACCACCCTGTCCCTGAATATGACAGTCACTTGTATCGACTACTAACGCTAAATCAGCATGATATCCTCTTTCACAGCAAGACTTAGTACCTGCTTCTCCAACCTCCTCCCCAACAACGGATTGGACATAAAGCTTTCCTTTAGGTTCTACACCAGCTTCATGCAACACCTGCAATGCAAAGAGAACCCCAGCCATGCCTCCTTTCATATCTGCTACCCCGCGACCGAATACTTTGTCCTTCGTTACCGTACATACGAATGGATCATAATCCCATCGCTCCTTTTCCTCGATGGCTGCTACATCGATATGGCCGTTAATGATCAGACTCTTCGCCTGGTTTTCGTCTTGTCCTCGTTTAGTGCCCACTACCACAGGATCCCCTGGATACAGATCCCAGGACTCGATTGAAAAGCCCAGACCTTTCAGTTTATCGCCCATGTACTCTTGAGCTTTCTCCGCATTTCTGGCAGGCGGACTCAATGTTGGGTAGGATACCAAATCGGACAATATGGTTAGAATTTCTTCTTCTCTTTCATCCACTTCTTCCCATAACCGAACTAAATTGTTATTCATAATACTTGCTCCTTTCCAAAATAAAATAGCCCACCCCTTCACGCGAAGGAGCGAGCTATTATTATTGGATATAGATAATAGAAAGAAAGATTTCACTCGCTTCACTTCCCTCCGCTAGTATGATCTAGATCAGGTTATAAGGGTCAAAGCTCCAAGCTTCTCTCAGCCAATTCATGGCTCCCCCAGTGAAGTATTCT
>NZ_JBHIKY010000055.1:0-1434 GCF_042139015.1 Alteribacillus sp. HJP-4
AGATCATCCCCCTCAATTTTCATGGGGTGGTACGTCGATGATAGAAGAACAAGGAGAAGTATTCCCTGCATTCTCAGTGAACACCAGGCATGCCGAGGTTGAGATGTTGGCAAACGCACATCAACATATTCACCAAACTCCGGTTGACTATTCTATGTCTCCTACCGTAACAGATGGGGGATGGTTAGCGGAGGCCGGCATCCCTACTGTCCTGTACGGTCCGGGCACACTAGATCAGGCACATGCTGTTAATGAGTCGCTTGATCGGAACCAGCTTCTACGGTTCACAAAAACCATGGTCACTTTTTTATATGACTTGTTTCAACATGCTGAGCGAAAAGATGATATGTGAAGTTTACCGATCGTCTGTATAATCATGCTAAACCAATATGGGATGCCCATCTGAACACCAAATTATAAAGGGCATTAAGAATGGAAGTTTAGAGCTTGAAAAATCCAAATTTTTTTGTGGAGGAGGATTACTCTTATATTTAATAGACTATTGACGGGTATTTGCGTTAGGAAGTGTGAAGGCAACTCGTAAAGATTTCATGGCCTTATCTGCTGATTTACTGCATTGTTGTTTCTCTTGAATATGAGCAGGGAAGTCGTGGACAAGATTACTGGTATGAGCTTGAAAATTTAGAGATCTCTCCGTCTTAGGGACAACCTATTAAAACACTTATAATAACTCATTAACAGCTTTAATTTTTGATATTTAAATATTTACTGCATTAATAGAAGAAGGCCATTAATTTCTATAAGGTTCTACTTTATTTTCATTTTTATCTCTATCTTCACCACTAAAGACAAATAGCTCAAAAATAACAATATTCACAATAACAATTACTCCTAATATGATAAAGCTTCTCATTGTAGGTAAATCAAAAATAAATATAATAAGTGAAAAGACAATAAGTACAAGAACCATTTCCAAATAACCTTTTTTTCTCTTAGTCATAATTTAACTCACCTTTCTTTATGAATTCAACTGTTACACCATTTGCTTTAATAGGGGTCTCACCAATATTTTATCGTAATACTCAAGTTAAGACAGAATCTTCTATGAGTACTGGTGTCTTTTTCTACTCTGAAATAATAAGAAACTTATTCTTATTATAGGCGATCATAAGACCAATATTATGTAAATGGTTTGATTATGATTATGATTAATATGAAACCTAAGGATTTTAAATAAACAGGGGCTGTACCATAAATGATACTCGCCCCTTTTGTATGGTAAAAAAAGCAATGGACAAGTCCTTCGCTTTCCGTGGGCAGCGCTTCAGCTAACCGGGCGAAACCCACGCCCGGCGGATCTTCAGCCGCTGCTCTTCGAGGCTGCTGAAAAAGTACCCGATAAAATACGATTTTTGGCTAGAAAACAAAATTGTTTTCTAGTCTTTTTCATGTGTGAGATATAATATAAATATC
>NZ_JBHIKY010000056.1:0-1418 GCF_042139015.1 Alteribacillus sp. HJP-4
TCCTGAGCCAGGATCAAACTCTCCAATAAATAGTAGAGTACTGACTCTTCTTGCTTTGTCCATCTGAATTAGATGGGGGATGTTACTTTAATTAAACGCTTGACTTTCATTCAATTTTCAAAGGACACTGTGTGTCACTCTTTTTGAAGCGACAAGATATATCATATCATCTTGCGAAAAAAGAGTCAACCACTTTTTTAAAGATTATTTGGTGGAGCCTAGCGGGATCGAACCGCTGACCTCCTGCGTGCAAGGCAGGCGCTCTCCCAGCTGAGCTAAGGCCCCAATATAAGATGGTCGGGAAGACAGGATTCGAACCTGCGACCCCTTGGTCCCAAACCAAGTGCTCTACCAAGCTGAGCTACTTCCCGGTCTTTGTAAAAATAAGCTGAGAATCAATTCCGAGGCTCTTATAACCTCATTTTATCGTTCTGTTAGAACACGCATGAATTGATAAATTATTTAATAAATGATTAAAGTAAATGGCGCGCCCGAGAGGAGTCGAACCCCTAACCTTCTGATCCGTAGTCAGACGCTCTATCCAATTGAGCTACGGGCGCGTATTAAATGGAGCGGAAGACGGGATTCGAACCCGCGACCCCCACCTTGGCAAGGTGATGTTCTACCACTGAACTACTTCCGCGCTGAAAATTAAAATGGTGAGCCATGGAGGATTCGAACCTCCGACCCTCTGATTAAAAGTCAGATGCTCTACCAACTGAGCTAATGGCTCGTATTATGAATGGTGCTATGATTAATAATTTTGCACTCGTTTACCAAGTCCATTAATGATTGTGCTCGTCGTAACGCTTCGCACTCCTCGCAAACCTACAGTGATGTTTAATCAGGGTGTTTACGGTTCGCTAATGGCTCGTTTGTGCAGAATCAAATAGACTGCTTTCAACGTGCACTTGTAGCTATGCTGCGTCAAAGATACTGTCCCTTCCTTAGGCAGTCTCTTATCGATGCAAATCGTCAGGGAAAACGAGGATTATTCAAAGTAGCTTCGCTCGTTGCGACAAATCCCACATAAGACGATAACTCGAAGAAGTTACGGCTTGCCGCTTCTAGTTTTTTGCATAAAAAAAGAAAGTGGTGCCGGCCAGAGGACTTGAACCCCCAACCTACTGATTACAAGTCAGTTGCTCTACCAATTGAGCTAGACCGGCATTAGATATGGTGGAGGATGACGGGATCGAACCGCCGACCCCCTGCTTGTAAGGCAGGTGCTCTCCCAGCTGAGCTAATCCTCCGATACGTGCCCGGCAGCGTCCTACTTTCACAAAGGGTCGCCCCTTCATTATCATCAGCGCTGAAGAGCTTAACTTCCGTGTTCGGCATGGGAACGGGTGGGACCTCTTCGCTGTCGTCACCGGACAATGCGGCACATCGGTGCCTTTAGGAGAAAATGTATTCCC
>NZ_JBHIKY010000057.1:0-1380 GCF_042139015.1 Alteribacillus sp. HJP-4
GGTTCTAAGTCAATTGTTGGGGTGGAGGCCGTCAGGCCCCGCCCCTTTATCCTACTTGAATGTTCTGATTTTTCGTCTGATGATGTAGTAGAATTTTGCTCCTTAGTCGATCATATCGTCGGAATCCAAAAGCATTCCGTTTTATCACCTTGGTCTGGTTATTCAGGCCTTCGATGGGACCGTTGGTATAACCGAATGTAAAACTGTTGAGAATTTCGGTCTGCCAATTTTTCAGAGTCTGCACGGCCTTGTTTAATGCGGGAAGTCCAGCGTCCTCAACATCTTGATAAAAAGCATATAATTCTTCTTTGATGCTATTTTCTGGATGATAAGTTTCTTGTTTCGCTCGTTCAAACCAGGAACGAAACCTTTCTTTCAATTGATACGCAACTGTTAACTCACTAGATAAGTGTAAATATCGTTTTAAATACCAGTGCTGCTTCTCACTTAGCGTTTCAAAGGGTTTGTGAAAAACATGTTTCATCCTCTTGCACTTCTTGCGATCGTACTCATGAAAGTCATGTTGAACATTGCGTCGAATTAGGTCTAGAGCCCAGTAAATATAACGGCAAAAATGAAAGCGATCCGCGATAAGGATGGGAGATCCTAACGCTTTCTGTACAGCAGATTTAAACGAAGGGCTCATGTCCATAACTACCATCTCTACTTTCGCTCCTTTTTCCCGTAAATATTGTTTAATGGTAGCTACGGAGCGATCCGGTAGAATATCCACAGGCTCCCCCGTTCTGCCATCAGCTATAAGGACTTGATACTTGCCTTTACTGGTATCTCCCTTGTATTCATCAATGGAGATGACTTCTGGCAGTTCATTCACTTCTTGGATCAGAGGTGCCGCAATACGATCAAACCGACGCATGGCTGTGGAAGGGGACGTATGAAACTGACGAGCGGTATCTTTAAAATTCTTGCCTTGAATGGTTCGAAGACCTAGGGCTTGATTCCATTCTGCCGTGTGACGCTGATAACGCTCGACAACACGGGTTTTTTCCGGAAATCTTTTTCCGCAAGGGCAGACATAGCGGCGTTTGCGGTAAAATAAATAAGACGTCCGTTCAAACATCTTAAGATGTTGAATCTTTTGGGTCCGATAATCGTGAACGTTTTTTGTTCTTTCTCCACAAGAAGGGCAGTGGTGAGCTTTTCGTTCCATCTCCACGTGGAGATGGAACGCATCCCCCACCGTCTCTGACTTCATGATTTTCAACTCTTCTAAACCGGGAAGGTCCATGGTAAAATGCATATGACACGCAACTCCTATCCTTTCTTGTTTCTCGACAATTCAAGTATAAAGGATAAAGGAGCTTGCGTGTTTTTTATGCGTGATAATTGTTTCAAAACCCCAACATTTATTGTAGAGCC
>NZ_JBHIKY010000058.1:0-1354 GCF_042139015.1 Alteribacillus sp. HJP-4
ATAGGTTGTTGGCAAAAAAACACAATATACCGAATAAACAACAAGTAAGAAAATGGGTAAAGGCATACAAGAATCTTGGTAAGGAAGGGTTAAAGAGAAAGCGTTCAAACACAGTTTACCCTGTTCAATTTAAGTTAGGTGTATTAAACTTTATGAAACAAACGGGCGCTTCTTACCAAGACACCGCAATAGAGTTTAAGTTGAATAATCCGTCTCTAATTGCGACGTGGAACATCACTTTTCACCAAGAAGGGTTGGAAGGGCTCAAAGAAAAACCGAAAGGACGGCCCCCAATGTCTGGAAAAAGGAAATCAAAATCATCTAACCAAGAAAAAAAGATGTCTCGCGAGGAATTAGCTCGTGAAAATGAGCTGCTTCGTTTAGAAAATGCTTACTTAAAAAAGTTAAAAGCTTTTCAGGAGAACCCGGATGCCTTCCTCGAAAAGCACAAGCAGCGCTGGCGTTCGAACTCAAAGAAGAAGGATTCAAATTAAAACATGTTCTATTGATCGTAGGCATACCAGAAGCCACTTATCACTACCACATTCATCAGTTAAGAAAAAATGATGACTCAGATCGTGAATTGATTGAAACAACGCATGAGTTGGTTAAGAAACACGAGGGAAAGTACGGCTATCGTCGCATTCATTTAGAATTAAAAAAGAAGGGGTATCAAGTGAATCATAAGAAAGTTCAACGAATCATGAGGGAACAAGGCGTGACATGTGTGAAGTTCACTCGTAAATCCCGCTATAAATCATATAAAGGAACCGTGGGGAAAGTGGCGAAAAATCGTTTGAATCGTCGATTCAATACGACGGTCCGACTCCAAAAACTCGTTACAGATCTGACGGAATTCAAGTGCTCAGGAAATGAAAAACTTTACTTAAATCCAATATTAGACTTGTATAATGGCGAGATTATTTCTTATGGCATTTCTAATAAACCAACATTAGATATGGTCCTTCAACCACTTGATCAAGCAGTTGACGTCATCAGGTATGAATCCGAGTATCGAACAACCATTCATTCAGACCAAGGGTGGCATTATCAACATAATAAATGGGTGAAAACCTTAAAGAAGAACAACATCTTTCAAAGCATGTCGAGGAAAGCTAACTGTGCGGATAACGCTGTTATGGAGAACTTTTTCGGCATTATGAAACAAGAAATGTATTACGGAGAACCATTGATTTCTTATACTGAATTGAAACAGAAAATAGAGAGGTACATGGATTACTATAATCACGAAAGAATAAAAGAAAAACTGGCCGGTTTGAGTCCGGTACAATACCGAACTCAAACCAGCCAATCAGCTGCATAATAAAAACTCTAACTTTTGGGGTTCACTACC
>NZ_JBHIKY010000059.1:0-1289 GCF_042139015.1 Alteribacillus sp. HJP-4
TAGACTAACCTAAATTAACGAGACACTATAAAACACCTTCGGAATGGTACACTTAAACAAAGTACTAATTCGGAGGTGTTTTTGCATGGGCAAAAACGTATATTCAAATGAAGTGAAGTGGGCAGTCGTGAAAGATAAGATGAGTGGGCAGTTAACGAATCAAGAGATCATGAATAAGTATGGGATTAAAAATGTGTCTCAAATCAAAACGTGGATGAAATGGTATCGTGAAAATCAGGTTCATCGGTTTGATCAACCAATAGGGAAACAATATTCATATGGTCATGGACCTAAAAGTTCAAGTGGTGAAGAGAAGAAAGAACGTCAAATGAATCATTTAAAGCAGGAGAATGACATCTTAAAAAAGTTTTTGGAGATCGAAAAGGAGCTGAAAAAGAAATCGTCCTCCAACTAGTTCAAACGTTACGAAAAAAATATACAGTATCAGCTATCTTATCAGCTTTAAATGTTCCCAGATCTACTTATTATCGCTGGGCCTCTGCGCACCCAGTCGAGTTGCCTAAGGAAGAGGAAATAATTATATACCTTTGCGAAAAAACAAAGTATCGTTATGGTCATCGTAAAATCAAGGAGCTATTAAAACGTGACTATACGATCCAATTGAACCGTAATACTGTTCAACGGATCATGCAGAAACACCACCTTCAATGTAGAGTGAAGCCAAAAAGAAGGTGGAAATCTCAAGGGGACTCTGTCATTGTCGCCCCAAATTTATTACAGCGAGAATTTCACGCAGTCAAACCGAACCAAAAGTGGGTAACGGATGTAACCTACATTCAATATGGTCCGGACACTTTATATTTATCAACGATCATGGACTTGTTTAATAATCAAATCGTTGCTTATAAGCTTTATACTCATCAACAAATCCCGTTGGTGATCGATACCTTAGATGAAGCATTAGAAGCACGAGGAAACCCCAAAGGAGTCATCATTCACTCAGATCAAGGAAGTGTTTATTCTTCCTATACTTATCAAAATCGGATGAAAGAAAAGAATGTAGTCAGTAGTATGTCGCGCCGAGGAAACTGTTGGGACAACGCTGTTATTGAGTCTTTCCATTCGAACTTGAAATCAGAAGAGTTTCAATATGTTAAATTCAATTCGTTGTCTTTAGAAGAAGTAAAGGAACGTGTCGATCAATTTATGAAGTATTATAACAATGAGCGTATCCAAGAAAAATTAGGCTACCATACACCAATAGATTTTGGTGACATGGTAGCCTAAGAAGGTGTTTTATTACTGTCTCATATAACTAGGTCAGTCTA
>NZ_JBHIKY010000006.1:0-232657 GCF_042139015.1 Alteribacillus sp. HJP-4
AATTTATGAAGTATTATAACAATGAGCGTATCCAAGAAAAATTAGGCTACCATACACCAATAGATTTTGGTGACATGGTAGCCTAAGAAGGTGTTTTATTACTGTCTCATATAACTAGGTCAGTCTAGAGGATTGGTTTTTTTATGAAATAAATGGGCTGATAGTCTATATTCTTGTTAAATAGAATTATTCTTGTTTACAAATCGTAATTCATACGATAAACTACAATAGTCATAAAACGTAATGATTACGAAAGGTATGTCGAAAGGAGTAACCGATGAAGAAAGTCTTGTTTTTGCTATGTATACTGACTTTTATGATGGTGATAACCGCTTGCTCATCGAATGAGCAGGATGAGGGCAGTGAAACAGAAGGGAAAGAAGATATTTTAAAGATATATACGACTCTATATGCCTGGGAAGCTTTTGCAGAAAAAATCGGCGGTGAATACGCAGAGGTTGAAAACCTCGTTCCAGCCGGAGCAGACGTCCACAGCTTTGAACCAACTGCTCAAACATTAGTGGACGTGGCAGAAGCTGATGCGTTCATCTATAATGGAGCAGGGATGGACGGATTTGCAGATGCTATTAACGAAACAGCAGAAGAAGAGGGCACGGCCTCAATTAAAGTTACTGAAGATATGGCTCTGCAAGAATTTACAGGTCATGACCATGAAGCTGGAGAAGAAAAACACGAGGAGAATAGTTCAGAAAATGAGGATGAACATAATCACGCAGAGGAAGAAGAGGCTCATGAACATGGAGAGGGAGAAAGTCACGAAGAAGAGGATCACGCTCACAGCGATCAAGATCCACACGTTTGGCTGGATCCACTATTAGCTGCTGAAGGAGCAGAAAAAATTAAGAATGAGTTTATTGAGTTAATGCCTGAACACAAAGAAGATTTTGAAGAAAATTATGCTGAATTACAAAATGATCTGAATGAACTTGATGAAGAATTTACAGCGATGGCAGAGAGTGCTGAGAAGGATACATTTTTAGTTTCTCATGCCGGTTACGGATATTGGGAGGACAGATATGGTATTAATCAAATAGGTATTTCCGGTTTATCGCCTAATAATGAACCATCACAGAAAGATCTACAAAGCATTATTGCTCTTGCGGAAGAAAATAATTTAAACTATGTGATGTTTGAACAAAATGTATCTTCTAAAGTCGCTGAGGTAGTTCAGGAAGAAGCGGGAGCGGAGGCATTGTCTCTGCATAATTTAGAATCGCTGACGGAAAAAGATATAGAATCAAAAGAAGATTATTTCAGCATCATGAGAAGTAACATCGAAAATCTAAAAACTGCACTGTCGGAAGGCGAGCAGTCTTAATTGATTTTGAAGTGAACTTACTTGTTCTTTTCTCATATTTTTCGGTACAATAAATATGAAAACGAGAAAAGGAAGGGATGGTTTTATGGATTTTAACTTTTATATAAATGACGTGGTACAAACAGCAAGAAATGAAATGGAAGAAGCGGGCTACACCTCGCTGAACACTCCTGAGGAAGTAGAATCAACTCTTACACAGGAAGGTACAACGCTAGTTATGGTGAATTCTGTCTGTGGCTGTGCAGGAGGAATTGCACGTCCAGCTGCTGCCTACATGAAAAATTATGAAAAGAAGCCGGATCGTTTTGTCACCGTATTTGCTGGTCAGGATAAAGAAGCAACAGATAAAGCACGCTCTTATTTCACTGGCTATGCACCTTCATCGCCTTCCTTTGCGCTTGTCAAGGATGGACAGATTCAACGGATGGTAGAACGCCATGAAATTGAAGGCCATGAGCCGATTGAAGTTGTTCAGAAGCTCGAAAAAGCATTTGATGAATACTGTTAAATAATAAAAGAACATTCTCAAATACACTGTAACGGTTTATGAAGAAAACGAAGTCCGGCTCGATTTAAACTGGACTTCGTTTTTTTCTTTAGTACCGCACCCGAATTAGACGTTTTTTGTATGCTTACTTAATAAGTCAACGTTTCTAAAAGCTAGACTTTCTAACCTCATTTCTTCTATAGAAGTGTTCCCTACGGGTTCGGATAAAATACTTCTGCTTTTACGTCCGATTGATTACTTGAGTATGATATAATGGCTTTTGATTATTCAATAGCAACATAAAAAGGCGGAATGAAAATGGATCAATATTATGAGCAGGTACAAATTTACTTGAATATGGATGAGGAAATTGAGTTTACTGAATTCCGAAAATATTATCAGGATGTAATTAAGGCATTGGATGGACAGGCGGAAGATTTTAGGGAAGAAGATCTTTGGAAATCACTATTTGTAGTAGAGAGCATCATGTCAAACGCAGAAAACAGAGCAAAAACTGTTAAAAAATCTTCTGAAGCAAAAAAATATAAAAAAATGGCAGAACGGACAAAATATTACGCTCAGCATTTTACTAAGCGCCTTCATGACCTTGGATATGATCAAGATCAAATCGCAGAAAAATTTGAGAAAATGCTGCGAGATGGAGAAGCGATGGAAAAATAACATCCTCAATATGGCGGCTGCCGGGATCTGCCGAACAGTCGTCTTAATTAATATATTTAAATAATATTGACTTTTTTAGAGAATTTATGTAACATAATTTATGTCGTCATTTACTCCTGACTAAAAACATGATAATAATGCGCCTATGGTGAAATGGATATCACGCGAGATTCCGGTTCTCGTATTCCAGGTTCGAATCCTGGTAGGCGCGCCAAAACCTATACATATATAAGAATATAGAAAAAAAACTGGCGGTCTGCCAGTTTTTTTATTTTCTTAAAAGAATTAAGAAAGAATTTGTTGATTTCATCCCTGCAGGCGGACGCTTTCCACGGGGCTTGGTCCTCGACAAGATGACACTGCCTACGGAGTCTTTCCCTCAAGCTATTGAAGCCAAGTTTTTCAAAATAAGATTTGTTTTTATGTGCTTGTATCGATGAAGAGATTTCTATATATTTGAGGAAGAAAGGAGAGGCAGCTATTGGGAACATTTAAAATTGGGTACAGGACGTTAAAGACTGCTGTAGGAACGGCTCTAGCCATATTTACAGCTCAGCTGCTTCAACTTGATTTTTATGTTTCTGCAGGTATAATTACGATTTTATGCATTACTGTGACAAGAAAAGATTCCCTGCGGGCGTCGGTAGAAAGAGTAATCGCCTCCTTGATTGGTCTTGCGATCGCCGGCCTGTTGTTTGAAATAATTGGATATCATCCAATTACGCTTGTCATCTTATTTCTTTTATTTATACCTACAGCTGTTGCTGCCGGAGTGAAAAGAGGGGTAGTAACAAGTGCGGTTATTATGCTGCATCTCTATACATTGGAAAATGTATCATTTGATATTCTTTTGAATGAGACAGGACTGGTAATTATCGGTACTGGTGTAGCACTGTTGATGAATGCATACATGCCCGATGCTGAAAAAAAGCTTATTTGGTACCAGGTAAAGCTTGAAGACTGCTTTCGTAAAATATGGCAGGAGTATGCTGCTTATCTTCGTGAAGGAGATGTCCTTTGGGATGGAAAGGAGATTTCTGAAGTATCTGCAATAATTGAGGAAGGAAAAGGGGAAGCCCTAAAAAATATCGAAAATCATTTCTTAAGAAATGATGATTATTTTTATCACTATTTCAAAATGAGAGAAAAACAATTTGCGGTCTTAGAAAGAATATTACCATTCATTTCTTCTCTTGACCGCTCAGTAATACAAGGAAGAAAGATGGCAGAGTTCATGGAGGAATTAAGCGAAGCGGTATCTCCCGGGAATACAGCAGGATATTTTCTAATGTCGCTCGAGGAGCTGAGGAGGGAAATTAAAGAGATGGATCTTCCGGTAACCAGGGAAGAGTTTGAAGTTCGGTCCTCCCTGTTCTATATTCTTCATGAGCTTGAAGAATATTTGCTCATTAAAAAAATGTTCAAGCCTGACCCTAAAAGAACTCATACGGTCTCGGGCAAAAGGCTGAATAGAGATAGAGGAAATTCAGATACTAATTAACACCATAAGGTAAATGAGGTGTTGGTATTTTGAAAATCCTATCCATGTTTCTTATTTTCTCACTTCTCTGGCCATTAAATTCAGAGCCGGAGCCGGGAGACCCCTACATTATTATTAATAAACAAACGAATCATCTAGTTTACATTGAAGATGGGGAAATTGGGAATCCATATCCAGTGGGAACAGGAAAAAAGCAGGACATGACGCCGGAAGGTGAATTCACAGTGGTAGTAAAAGCAGTCCGTCCGTACTATCGCAAATTAAATATCGCAGGCGGAGATCCGAAGAATCCTCTGGGAAGCCGGTGGATCGGTTTTGATGCAGATGAAACCAATGGACGGATTTATGGAATTCACGGCACCAACAGACCGGAGTCTATCGGACATTATGTGTCACAGGGGTGTGTGCGCATGAGGAACGAAGAAGTTGATGAATTATTTGAACGAGTAAAAGAAGGTACTAAGGTGTTAATCGTGAATGAAAATAAAAGCTTTGCCGCGCTGGCGGCTGAACGACATCTAATACCATCTGAAAAACCATACTACCTTGAAGAGGATCTTGGTCATTTATAATATATGGTGGAAGCTGCCGGGAAGAGAATGAATGAAAAACTTTTCTGAACTCAGGATCCAAAAGGGGAAAGCTTTCCTTAAAGTATAAATAAAAACGGGGCTCCTAAACGGCCCCGCTTTTTACTACATAAAAGTAGCAGCACCTGTCAACAGGCTGCCGACTACAAGTGTAATAATCATAATGTAAATAACCGTTTTTTGAAATTTCTTTGGCATGCTTGTCCCTCCAAACGAACAATATTAACTTCTATTTTAAATTGAAACTGGTAATTCCTCAAGTATATTTCTGATAAAATAGATGCAGGAACCAATATCCTGCGGAGGAGGACGAGATGAATGAATAACCCCCCGGAAAGAATTGATCATATTGGGATTGCAGTAAGATCAATAAAAGATCAGCTGCCATTTTATTTAGACCATTTACATTTAGAGCTTGCAGGTATGGAAGAAGTAAAGGAACAAGGTGTAAAGGTTGCATTTATTAAAATTGGCAATTCAAAAATTGAACTGCTCGAACCACTTGGCAACGAGGGTCCGCTTCATACTTTCTTAGAAAAAAAAGGAGAAGGAATTCACCACGTGGCGCTTGGAGTAACTAATATTAACGAAAGGCTTAAAGAATTAAGAGACTCAGGAATTCGTACTCTTCAGGATAAATCGTCAAGAGGCGCAGGTGGAGCAGAAGTTGCTTTTTTACATCCGGCATCTGCTGGAAAAGTATTATATGAATTATGCGAACCTAAAAAGCAGGAGGATTTGTATGATAAATGAAAAAAGATTAATTGAAGTATTTAAAGAATTAGTACAAATTGATTCAGAAACAAAAAATGAAAGAAAAATTGCCGATATCTTAAAAGAGAAGTTTACGGCTCTCGGGCTCGAAGTGACAGAAGATAATGCAGAAGAAACTACAGAACATGGTGCAGGTAATTTAATTTGTACATTAAAGGGGAACGAGGAGGGAGTGGAAACTATTTATTTTACATCCCATATGGATACTGTCGTTCCGGGAAATGGCATAAAGCCCATTGAAGAAAATGGCTACATAACATCTGATGGAAGCACGATTCTTGGAGCAGATGATAAAGCCGGCATTGCTGCGATGCTGGAGAGTATAAAAACGATACAGGAAAATGAAATTCCTCATGGAACTATTCAGTTTGTGATCACGGTCGGCGAAGAATCAGGTCTTGTCGGAGCTAAAGCACTTGACTCCTCTTTGCTTCAGGCGGATTATGGCTATGCGCTTGACAGCGACGGTGAGGTAGGAGAGATAGTTGTAGCTGCTCCATATCAGGCAAAGCTGAAAATTATAGTTAACGGAAAAACAGCTCACGCAGGGGTAGCGCCTGAAAAAGGTATTTCGGCTATTACTGTTGCTTCTAAAGCGATAGCGAATATGCCGCTTGGCCGAATTGATGAAGATACAACTGCCAATATTGGACGGTTTGAAGGCGGTTCACAGACTAACATCGTCTGTGACCAGGTCGGAATACTCGCCGAAGCGAGATCCCTTGTAAAAAATAAGCTTGATAAACAGGTTGCTGCCATGGAACAGGCATTTAAGAACGCAGCTGACAAGATGGGATCTAGTGCAGAAATAGAAACGGAGCTGATGTATCCCGGTTATAAACTTTCATCCTCCGACCAGGTAGTGGCTGTGGCAATGAAAGCCGCAGAAAGAATAGGAAGAAAACCTAAATTACTGCGAAGTGGCGGAGGTAGTGACGGTAATATTATAAGTGGATACGGCGTCCCTACGGTCAATCTTGCAGTAGGCTATGAAGATATTCATACAACAAACGAAAAAATTCCCGTAAGTGAATTAGTGAAAATAACTGAAATGATAGGTGCGATTATTGAGGAAACTCTGGCGGATTGAATAAGGCCATGGTCAATCAGGATGCTGTGCTTAGAAATTATTTAATTTAGTACTGCACCGTATTTAATCGCTAAAGGAGAGAAACTATGGAAGCAAATCATCCGAATTATCATACCCTGCTGAATTTATTCCGGGGGATGCATAAAGTAATCGAAGAGGATTGGCAGAACTCAGCGAAACAGTTAGGTATCACGCAGGCAGAACAGCATATCTTGTGGATCATTCATATGGAGAAGAAAGCGACGATGTCGCGAGTCGCTGAAATTGGACTTTGGGATCTCTCAACGGTAATGCAGATTGTAAAACGATTAAAAGAGAAACAACTAGTTACCACAGTAAAAAATGATAACGACCTGAGAGTTTCGTATGTACTACTCACTGGAAAAGGAAAAAAAGTACGTGAGGCTTCCAGTGAGCTGGGACATCGAGTTCTTGAATTTATTGAGAACTTTTTTGAGGAAAGTAATGAAAATAAAATGTTTCTGGACAATCTACATCATTTTTTAAGAGAGGCTAATAAGGAATTTCATGGAAATGATTTTGTGCAGTGGGTTGATAAAACAAGCCAAACGCTGGAGCAAAGCTAGTGTATAGTTGAAGGGGCGTACAGAGTGCGCCTTCCAAACTCCATTGATTCAAGCACTAATTCTTCTGAGCAGCCTAATAAAACTGCAAGCTCACTTACAGTGGGTTTTTTTTCTGTTGTAAGCTGAATGAGTTTATTTAAAGTTTCTACAAATAAAAGTGTCTTTTCATAATAGGTTTGCAATGGCGGGCCTCCTTTTGGTTACATCCTAACACAGCATTAAATTTTTTCCCAGCTTAAGAAGTGGTAAAATATGATTATAAAAGCAGTGAAGGGGGCAGGATTGATGCAGATGCAATCGTGGAAGGGCAAAGTCATTTTTCACATTGATATGAACAGCTTTTATGCTTCGGTTGAACGACTGTACGATCCTGCATTAAAAGGCAAACCACTCGCAATTGCCGGAAACCCAAAGGAACGACGGGGAATCGTAGTCACTGCAAGTTATGAAGCCAGGGCAAAAGGTGTGAAAACGACCATGCCTGTGTGGGAAGCATTAAAAAAATGTCCGGAGTTAATCATTCGACCACCTGATTTTATAAAATACCGGGCAGCTTCACAGAGGATGTTTGAGTATTTAGAAAATTTTACTGATCTGGTGGAGCCGGTGTCGATTGACGAAGGATATATGGATATGACGGCAGCATTTAAAGAAGGGGCAGCTGTCGATTTAGCAGCACATATTCAAAATAGGTTATATCGTGAGCAGGGTCTTCCTTGCAGTATCGGTGTTGCACCCAACAAATTTTTAGCGAAAATGGCCAGTGATATGAAAAAGCCGATGGGTATAACAGTCCTTCGCAAGCGGGAGCTGCCGCTTAAATTATGGCCGCTCCCGATCGAAGAAATGCACGGTGTGGGAGAGAAAACCGCAGCAAAACTAAAAGAATGGAATATTACTACCATCGGCGGTCTCGCACAATATTCGGAATCTTCCTTGTATACGCGGTTTGGCATTATGGGAAGCAAGCTGTATCAACGTGCTAATGGTGAAGATTTCCGTGATGTTAATCCGGAAGCGGCAAATGAAACGAAGAGTGTTGGAAGTTCAACAACGCTTCCTTATGATGAAGATCAATTTGTAGAACTTAAAAAAGTCATTTACAAACTGGCTGAAAAAGTAGAAGAGCGTATGAAAAGAAAACAGGTTTGTGCTCCATCACTGCAAATTCAAATACGCTATAGTGATCGAAAAAATGTTTCCCGTAGAAAAAAATTGCAAAATCCAGTCAAGAAAGCGGCGGATATTAATCGAGAAGCCCTGGTTCTTTTTAATAAATATTGGACCGGTACACCTGTCCGACTACTTGGAATAACAGGAGCGGAAGTTATTCCTCTTTCAGAAGAATATAAACAGTTAGATTTGTTTTCTTACGAAAAAGATATAAAAGAAGCAAAACTTGATAAGACACTTAAAGAATTATCAGACAAATATGGAACTCATACCTTGAGAAGAGGAAACAGAAATGATACAAACTCTTGAACAGTGAAAACTGCTCAAGAGTTTTTTGTTTTAAATATCAGAGTTTCGAACCGATAGTATAGATAGAGTAAATCGTCTGGATTTTGCAATAAATAATTTACTTTTGTCCCAGCCACTTTTCTAATCTGATTTGTGTTAAACTATATGAATATAAATTCTATATTAAAGGCGTGAAATAGATGGAAATCCAACGTCTAGGAAAAATACAGCCAGAAAAACCAGCTGCAAGAAGTCAGCAGGCAGTTGAGCCTAAAGTTTCTTTCACTGAAATTATGAGTGGGCGCCGCCAGGAAAAATCCAACGAACGCTACACGCAGATGATGGAAAGAATTGAAGATCAGGGGAAGACACTTGCAGAATCGAGAACAGTGGAAGAACTGCGCAAGTATAAACAAATGGTCAGGGAATTTATGAAAGATGCGGTAGACCATGGTCTTTCTTTAGAAGAAAAACGAGGGTTTAACCGAAGAGGCCGTACAAAGATTTATAAAGTAATAGAAGAAGTCGACAAAAAACTGCTTGAGTTAACAAATGCAGTCGTTGAAAAAGAAAAAAATAGTCTGGAAATTTTAGATATGGTTGGAGAAATTAAAGGCTTACTAGTGAATGTTTATACTTGAGATGAGTACGGTTGAAAATCCGTTTCTGCCTGAAAAGTGCAGGGCGGTTTTTTTACACTTTAAGTAAAACTCATCTTCAATGATGAAATTTTTCAATATTTGACCAGGTGTATGGCCAGGTTTTTAATAACTTTGAAAGAGACTGCGGGGATAGGTATAATGATGTAAAAAGGGAGAATGATGAAGTGAAAGTAAGAGTTTTATTTGTATGTTTAGGAAACATTTGCAGATCACCAATGGCTGAATCCATTTTTACATATAAAACAAAACAGGCTGGTCTCGAAAATTTTATCGAGTCAGCGTCCGCAGGTATTGGTAACTGGCATGAGGGAGATGCTCCGCATCGTGGTACACTGAAGGTGCTCGATAATCAGGGTATTGATGGTACATCGCTTCGGGCCAGCCAAATTAAAAGCAGTGATGCCGTTGAATTTGACTACATATTAGTGATGGATGATGATAATATGCATGCATTAATGGATTTGAAAATGACAGAACAATCTGCTTTTATAGGAAAGTTACTTGATTTTCATCCGTTTCAGCGCGGCGGCAATGTTCCTGATCCCTATTTCAACGGGAATTTTGACGATACATATTTATTAATAGAGAGTAGCTGTACTCACTTTTTAGAATGGCTGCGAAAGCGGGAGAATCTATGAATGCAAAACTGGAAAAAAGCTTAAATGCGATCGGTGTAAATGAGAAGGTTTTAGATGTAAAGGAAATAACGGGGGGCAGTATCAGCTCCGCGTATTTAGTCAATACGAAAAGCCAGAGATATTTTATTAAGTGGCATGATGAAGCCCCAACTGACTTTTTTAGGCAGGAAGCTTTTGGTTTAGAATTTTTAAAGGAACCGGATGCACTTCCAGTTCCGGAAGTTTATGGATGGGGAAAGAAGTTTATTGTTATGGAACCTGTTTCAGGAAATGCCACCTCACATTCCGATGAGCTTCTTGGCCGCGGTTTAGCAGCACTGCACTCTGTAACTGGAACATTTTTTGGCCTCGAAGAAGATAATTATATTGGGGAGCTTCCTCAAGGAAACAGCTGGGAAGTATCATGGATAGATTTTTTGCGGGAACAGCGGTTGAGACCACAGATAGATTTAGCGCGTATGCTTGGCAGGCTGCCACTGGAACGAGCAAGAAAAGCAAATTATATTTTAAATCACCTCTCGAAATGGGTTCCAAAGGATCGGCAGGCAGTAAAGCTTCACGGGGATCTGTGGGGTGGAAATTGGATTACTGGAAAAAAGGGTATTCCCTATTTGATTGATCCTGCAGTCTGGTATGGGGATTATGAGTTTGAGCTGGCCTTTACATTTTTATTCGGAGGGTTTTCAAAAAGAGTGTATGATGCGTATGGGGAAATCATCCCAATCTCGTCTGAATTTAAAGAACGGATGCCTTTATACCAACTGTATTATTTATTTGTCCACCTTAATATTTTCGGTGAAGCATATGGCGGAAAAGTGGATGCAATTTTATCAGCCTATACAAAATAAAATGTTTATTTATCCGTGCAAAAACCCGGCAGAAGCCGGGTTTTGTCGTATTTTAAGGTTTATTAGAATAATTTAAGGGGAACGGTAGTTCAACATGTGAGAGAGAATCTCTCTGCTCATAACACAATCTGCTTACAGTACTTTTCTGTACGCTGCAAGTATACTATAAATGAGGTGAGAGATGATGCTTCAAGAATGGAAGAAGCTGCTGCAGGCAAGAAAATGGATGAAGAAAAATGAATCATTTCTGCCTACATGGCATGCTCATTTAGGATACAGTCTGGATTTGTTTGATCATTTTAAAAAGCCAGAACATCCTGAAAAGATAGCGGATGTATACCAGCTTGATAAAACTCTGTTAAACCGCTGGGTAGAGGTCGGTCTTGCAGTCGGCCATTTAAACAATAAAGGTAATGGAAAAATAAAAAGTGATAAAACATGTATTCAATATATTTCAAAACACAGTCCTGATTCAGTAGGAGCACTTTTAAAAGAGATGTTGGAGCTCCATATCCCGACAATGCTTGCTTATAAAGACTTGATGGCAGGCAGGGAAAAAATTAACTATATGGAAGCTGATTTTGGCAAGACCGTAGCGGAAACATCTGAATTATTAGAGACACTGGCCTTTCCCAAAGTAATGAATTGCATAAAAAAACATAAAGTAAAATCTGTTATAGATATGGGATGTGGATACGGAGGATATCTCCACCGCATTCATGAGAAAAAACCAGGCTTATCATTGACTGGAATTGAAATACATGAAGAAATAGTCGAAGAGGCAAAAAAAAGAATGGCTGACACAACAATAAATATAAAGCATGAGGATTTAACAAATTTGGAGACCGGGAAGGCAAAAACAGATCTGATTATGTTGAATAATATTCTTTATTACTTTCCCACTGATGACAGACAGCAGCTGTTTGAGAAGGCAACCGATATCGTATCAAATAAAGGAAGAATGCTAGTGATGACCCCCATCCATGATGCAGCACACGGAAAAGCATTTTCGGCTGCTTTCAATAGCTTTATGTCTGCACACGATAACCTGTTTCCTCTCCCTTCAGAAAAAGAGATCAAACAATACGCCAAAAAAACCGGCTGGAAGGTTAAAGATGTTGACCCGATTGTGAAAGAAGGCGGCTGGTATTTGTTCCACTTGAAGAAAGTATAAAGATGAAGAGTAATTAAACCGCGAACTATTGGGTAATTTTTCAAAAAACATGATTTTTGTTGAATGCAGCAAAAATATATATTCGCACACCATTTCTCCCTCCGGAATAGCATAAAAATAGATATGCATCCGGAGGGGGATTTTGGTATGTGCGGCATTACAGGATGGCTTTCCTATGATAAAAACATGGAAAGGGAACGAAAAACAGTCGAAAGCATGACAAACACTCTCTCATACAGAGGTCCGGATCAACAAGGATTTTATGGAGAGAAGCATATTGCTTTCGGCCATACCCGACTCATTGTTATTGACCCGGATGGCGGAAAGCAGCCGATGATAAAACAGCACGGGTCCAATAAGTACGCACTTGTTTATAATGGAGAGCTTTATAACACAGAAGCATTACGGCGGCAGCTCTTGAAGAAAGGCCATACCTTCAGCTCACATTCAGACACTGAAGTGCTGCTGACTGCTTATATTGAATGGGGACCGATGTGTGTAGAAAATTTAAATGGAATTTTTGCTTTTGCTGTTTGGGATGAAGAAAGAGAGACTTTATTTTTAGCAAGAGACCGTCTCGGTGTAAAGCCGTTATTTTACACTTGCCCGGACAGGGAATTTCTTTTCGGCTCTGAAATTAAAGCTTTGCTGGCAAACGACAAAGTAAAGGCGGTAATCGATGAACAAGGAGTGGCGGAGCTCTTCAGCCTTGGTCCATCGAGAGTGCCGGGCAGTGCGGTGTTTGCCGGAATAAACGAATTAAAGCCTGCTCACTGTATGACAATTACGAGGACCGGCCGACGTGAGAACCGTTATTGGGATGTGAAAAACTACAGGCATGAAGAAACATTGGATGAATCCGTAAAACAAATTCATAAACTTTTGAGCGAGGCTGCCTCCAGGCAGTTAATATCAGATGTTCCAATCAGTACTTTTTTATCCGGCGGGGTTGATTCAAGTGCTTTAACAGCATTTGCAGCGAAGGAATCAAATTACTCCCTGCGAACGTTTTCAATTGATTATGAAGAAAATGATAAACATTTCAAAGCCAACAATTTTCAGCCCGATAGTGATAGAAAATATATTGATCAAATGATAAAAAAAGCAGGTACCAGACATGAATATTGTGTTATTTCCATAGAAGATTTAATCGATGGTCTTGAGGAAGCTGTGGTTGCAAGGGATCTCCCTGGGATGGCTGACATCGATTCCTCTCTATTGTGGTTCTGCAGAGAAATAAAAAAACATGCGGTTGTTGCTTTATCCGGGGAGTGCGCTGACGAAGTATTTGGGGGCTATCCATGGTTTTACCGGGAAGAATTGCTCAATCGCAGCGGTTTTCCGTGGATGGACTCCATTTTAGAACGACAGAAGCTTCTGCATAAAAACTGGGGTAAAAATATTCAACTTAAATCTTTTATGATAAATAAATATAACGATACCATCGCCCAGACTCCGCTCAGCAGCAGTGATTCTGAGGCACAGCGCAAACATAAGCAAATGGTGTATTTGAATATGCATTGGTTTATGAGCACACTCCTGGAAAGAAAAGACAGAATGAGTATGCGCGCAAGCCTTGAAGTCCGCGTCCCGTTTGCAGATCATCACCTTGTTGAATATATGTGGAATATCCCTGGGGAATGGAAGCAGCTAGATGGAAAAGAGAAGGGCATTCTTCGGAAAGCGCTCGAAGGAGTTCTCCCAAATGATGTTCTTTACCGAAAGAAAAACCCTTACCCGAAAACGCACCATCCAAAATATACGGAGTTGATTGCTCAAAAACTTGAAACCGAAGTAATGCAAAAAGATGCTCCAGTTTTTGAGCTGCTCGATCGTAAACGTGTTAAGGATCTTATTGATTCTAAAGGCGCTTCTATGCCGCTGCCCTGGTTCGGTCAGTTAATGACCGGCCCGCAGCTGTTAGCGTATATCTATCAAGTAAATGTATGGTTAAAGAAATATAATATTACGGTAAAATAACTACTGCACTAGGATCTGACCTGCTTCATTTCTGTAGTTTTGAAAATTGTACAAAGGGTATATAAACTTATACAAATGTTGAAAAATCCAACGCAGTGTTTAAACAGTTAGGGGCGGTTTAATGCCTGAAAAGAATATCATTATTATAGGGGCGGGTCCAGGGGGGTTAACTGCAGGTATGCTGCTGCAAAACAGTGGGTGCCGGGTCACAATTTTTGAAAAACAGTCCTATGTAGGAGGCAGGACTTCCAGCTTCCAAAAAGACGGATATACGTTTGATTTAGGGCCGACGTTTTTAAGCATGCCGCACCTTCTCGAGGAAATATTCGAGGAATGCGGCAGATCTCTTTATGACTACGTAAATCTGAAAAGAATTGAGCCGATGTATGAACTCATTTTTAATGATACATCCTTTTTTCCGGGCACAAACAGAGAAAATATGAAAAAAAGAATACAGCAATAAAAGATCCATGAGCAGCCGTAAAGGCAGGGTGGAGGGATGTATTCGCCCTGCGTATAGGTAAATGAAAATAAACAAGAAAATGCTGCATTGGTACAAGAATGCTGCTGAGGAGACCCTTTATCGGAAAATGTGGAAAACCTGTAACCATCCCGGCTTGAGACTTCTCTAAAAGTGCAGAGACTGCGGTAATAGTTTCGGGATGAAGAGAAACATCTGCATCTAAAAAAAAGTATATCTCCCCGCCAGCCTTTCCGGACAATTGGTGGCAGGCATGTACCTTACCACTCCAGCCTTTCGGCAGTGGCTTACCATGTATTATTTTTATATTACTCCAATCGCAAGTACCTTTCTCAAGCAAAGAAAGAGTATTGTCATCCGATTGATCATCCAGTAGGAGATATTCCGTATTCGAATATGTAAGATTTTCTAAGCTTTTCAGCAGATTGGGAATATTTTTTTCTTCGTTCCGCAATGGAACGAGTACACTTACTCTTTTATTACCTGAATTCGGAGATCCAGTATTTGAAAGGACCGGAAGACTGACCATGTTTACGGCTGGCCATATTCCAAAAGCGATCAGGAGGCTTGTAATCACAGCAATTAACATGGATGAACTTTCTCCTTTTTTAGACCAGCTGTTATTTCAAGAAAGAATTTCGATACCCTTCACTCAATGGTGTATTCCCTTTAACGAGGAGGCTGAAACGGGACAGCTCTTCATGTATAACAGCTGAACGAAGCTGGTCCAGCTGTTCTGTTAAGATTTTTTCAAATTGAGATGTAATTTTATGACGGTTAAGTGTTTGAAAATCTTTTTTTTGGCAGCTGCGACCAATTTCCAAGAACACCTGAGGTTTCTGTTCATGTATAAATGAATAATAAACGCTGACGGGTATAAAGAGAACCTCAGGATGTTTTTTCGCAAGATAGGCAAGACCACCCATAAATTCCAGCGGACGCCGCTCTGCATGCTTTTCTTCACCCTGCGGAAATAACCAGATACTTTTATCGTTATCAAGAAGCGAAGAAGCATACCGCAAAGAGAGGAGGACTTCCTTTGACTTTTTCTTATACACCGAAAAAGCACCTAACTTCTGGAAAAAAGGGTAGGAGGAAAGACCCGTTTCATCCATCATCGCAAAGCTGTCATGCAGAAGAAGTTCACGGTTTGCATAGTGAATGATGAGTGGATCCCACCAGCTGCTGTGATTTACAAAAAACACCGCTGGAGCCGGGACAGCTGGAGGATGAAACCTAAATGAGATTCTGTGGAAGTGCTTTTTTAAAATAGCACGGTTATATTGATGAAACATCCATTCAAAGGCCGGCTGTTTTGCCGCTTTTTTCATTAAGCATCTTCCTTTCTGAAGAGATTTTAATAAAAACAGCCGCGCAGATTGCCGCTGCAGCAGCTGCCCAGAGAGCCCGCCCGCGCCCAACATGTGCGATCTATTTATAAAAATGAGAATTCGCTTAGCCAGTACGTGAGTGGTTGCAGTGACCATCAGCCATGCGAATCCGATAGTAATGGGTACTCCCTGCACCATCATCCCAAAATCAGAGTTATAGAAATAATCACCAAAGAACACTCCGTATGCCACTCCGAATCCTTCTGCTGTCATCGTGAATAAGAAAATATACAGCGAAAGCAGCATACCTCTTCCAGTTCCATAGCTTCGAATAAAATATAACATCCCTAACAGGCCTGCCAGAATAAGAAATACGGAGTTTGACCATTCAAGCGCAGGGGGAATTAATTGAAAAGATAATAAAATGATACCGCATATGTACCATATCAGAAACAATCGGTAAACCCATGTATCAAAATGCACAGCAATCACATAAGCACCTCTTCATCAAATCTTGTATAATTGTTTTCCTTACCTGTTTACGATAAATTCAAACCTCATAACTGATGAAAATGGTGAAATAATATATATGGACAGAAACAATGTAAATATACAACGGGCCGTACTAAGTACTGCTGCTCTGCTGGTATCCCTGCTGCTTCTAGCGGTGTTTGCAGAGCTTTCTGAAGAAATTAAAGGAACGGAGCTGCGTGCCTTTGACAGAAAAGTGATGGAAACTCTTCCTGACTACATCTCACCACCAGGAGCCGCACTGTTTCAATTCATAACTTCGCTCGCATCGGCGGAATTCACTATTATAATGACAACCTTAATTAGCATGCTTTTAATTGTGAAGAAAAAATGGAAAGAAGGGTTGCTTTTTATCGCAGCAGTCGGCGGTGCTGCCGTGTTTAATGATTTTTTAAAGCTGTCCTTTCAAAGAAATCGGCCGGATTTAAATCAGATTATTGACGCGGCAGGCTTTAGTTTTCCAAGTGGACATGCAATGAATGCTATTTCACTTTACGGAATGATGATGGTGCTCACTGCAATTTATGGACAGAGCAAACTATTAAAAATCTCCCTGAATCTGATATTAATGCTGTTAATTCTTGCGATCGGATTCAGCCGAATATACCTTGGTGTTCATTATCCGAGTGATGTAGCCGCAGGATTTGCTGCTGGGGGGGCGTGGCTGACCGTGACAGCTGTGCTCTTTTACCTCATTAGAGATAAATCCGGAAATTAAGTTATATGCAAATCACCTAAATAGCAATGATCACGTTTCAAGTACCTGTAATAAGGCTATAGAAAACGAGAGGTGAATAAATATGCTGAAAAAATTATTCGGAAAAAAAGAAGAACCAAAAGATGTAATTATTAAATCGCCTGCTACTGGCACCTATGTGGATCTAACCGAAGTGCCGGACCCAACTTTTTCAGAAAAAATGATGGGGGACGGCTTTGCAGTTGATCCATCCGAGGGAAGAGTCGTATCGCCTGTAAACGGGAAAGTTGTTCAAGTTTTTCCCACCAAGCACGCGCTTGGTATTAAATCAGACGGAGGTCTCGATATTTTAATACACATCGGGCTGGAGACCGTCTCCATGAACGGAGAAGGCTTTGAAAGTCACGTAAAAGAAGGCGACAAAGTCAAAGCCGGTGATACATTAATCGAATTTTCTCTTGACGAAGTGAAGGAAAAAGCGAAAAGCACACTCACTCCGGTTGTGTTCACTGAAGCTGAGCAGGTAGAGAGCCTTGCCCGACAGGAAGTGTCAGATTTACGCGCGGGAGAGAGCGAAGTTGTGACTGTAACCATTAAATTATAAGAGGAGGCGGTGTCCATTGCGGGCACCGCCTTTTCAATGGCGGCAGCTTTCAGTACAATAGAGAGAAATCAGGGGATGGGACGGGGAGAGGAAAAAATGAAAATAATTAAAATATTGAATCATAATGCCGCTATTGTAGACGATGGTCAGCAGGAAAAGGTAGCAGTAGGGGCGGGAATAGCTTTTCAAAAGAAAAAAAATGACATTGTGGATGAAACGGCAGTGGAAAAGCTTTTTATATTAAATGAACTGCAAAAGAAACCTTTTAAAGCTTTGTTCGGCTCTGAAAATAAAATGGATGCAGCAGCTATGCAAAGAAACATAACCTGGCTTGAAGAACATCCTGATCAGCTCCAGGCTCATATGGAGTCGCTCCAATTCATGACGAGTGTAATGGAGGAGGAGCTAAAGGCTGACTTTTCTAAAAATAGTATTGCATACGAAGGTCTCCTCACTCATTTATATATCGCTCTAAAATCCGCGGATCAGGGAGAACATCTTTCAAAGCCGCCTGAATCAATGATTGAGATGATGAAGCTTGGCTACCCGCAGGCATTTAAAAGTGCTGAGAAAGCTGTATCCGCTCTGCATTCCCATTTTGGCCTGAAACTGCCGGAGGATGAAACCATTTATATAGCAATGCATGTTCAGCGGTTAATTCAACAGGGCACCTGAAATAGGCATATCAACCCGTTGTGAAACTGTCTTTCCCCAATAGTCAAATGTCTTTGTCTGTGCTATACTGTGTGATATTCAAAAGAGAGAATAATCTAAAATATTCGCAAAAAAGAGCGGCGAAACAGGAGGAATATGAGTGAATGCTGATGTCTGGCTTTACGATACAACGCTGAGAGATGGTACACAAGGAGAGGGAATAAGCTTATCTGTAGATGATAAATTAAAAATTGCGATTAAGCTGGACCAGCTCGGTGTACATTATATAGAAGGCGGGTGGCCCGGCAGCAATCCGAAAGACATGAATTTTTTTGAAGAAGCAAAGAAGCTTCCGCTGAATCAGGCGGTTATTACAGCTTTCGGAAGCACGAGAAGGCCTGGAATTAATGCAAAAGACGATGCGAACCTGGCAAGAATATTAGAAAGTGGTGCAGAAGCAGCGGCTATATTTGGAAAAACCTGGGATTTTCATGTAGAGGAAGCACTTCAAATTACGCTTGATGAAAACATTCAGATGATCTATGATTCGGTACGATTTTTAAAAGAAAATGGAATGGAAGTCATTTTTGATGCCGAACATTTCTTTGACGGGTTTAAAAATAATAAAACATTTGCTCTCAAGGCTGTTTTTGCCGCTGAAGAAGCCGGTGCGGACTGTGTTACGTTGTGTGACACAAACGGTGGAACGCTGCCCGATGAGATAGCTGAAATTATCATTGAGGTAAAAAAGGTATTACGGATACCGATTGGTATACATTGTCATAATGATGGTGAACTTGCTGTTGCCAATACACTTGAAGCTGTAAAAGCTGGAGCGGTTCATATCCAGGGTACCATGAACGGATACGGGGAAAGGTGCGGTAACGCAAATCTCGTATCAATTATTCCGAATCTGCAGCTGAAAATGGGCAGAGTCTGTGTCGCGGAGGATCAGCTTCGCCAGCTTACCGCAATTTCTAAATATGTTCATGAGATTGCCAATCAGACTCCGCCTAATAATCAGCCGTTTACAGGAAAGAGCGCCTTTGCCCATAAAGGTGGGATGCATGTAAGTGCAGTGCTGAAGCATCCGGAAACTTATGAGCACCTCGATCCGAAACTTATAGGCAACGAACGGCGGGTTCTCGTTTCAGAGCTTTCAGGACAGAGTAATTTGCTCTTTAAAGCAGAAGAACTGGGCTTTTCTCTTGATAAAAAAGATCCGGCTGTGAAAGAAACAATTGCTGAGATGAAAGAAATGGAACATAAAGGCTATCAGTATGAAGCGGCAGAAGCATCCTTTGAACTGCTGATCCGCAATGGCATAGGTGAAAACCACGAATATTTCCGACTTGACCATTTTAAGATATTTACTAATAAAGAAGAGGATTTATCATTATCAACCGAGGCACTTGTTAAAGTGAGCATAAATGGAGAGATGGTGATGACCGCCGCAGAAGGAAATGGACCTGTAAATGCTCTCGACCATGCCTTAAGAAAAGCTATTGGCGAATATTATCCCCTAGTCCGGGAAATGCATTTATCCGATTATAAGGTGAGGGTTCTTGATGATGCGGAAGCGACTGCTTCCGCTGTGAGAGTATTAATCGAATCATCTGACGGGAAAAATAAGTGGAGCACCATTGGTGTTTCGGAAAATATTGTAGAAGCAAGCTGGCATGCGCTTGCGGACAGTATCCGCTATTATTTTATGAAGCATCATGAGCGGCTTCAAACAGTTCGAAAAACAATGGCTATTCCGGAGCATGGGGTAAAAAATCATTAATCACAGTAATCATGCTTCTATTGAGAATAAAGCATAGTATGATAAAATTTGAAACTTTTGGTAACAGGTCTAAGCAGGAGACTCTGTTACCACTTTTATATGAAAGCCAAATTACCCCTCAACCTGAGAAGGCCATCATCTCAATTAAATGCATGATACTTAAAGTTCCACCTCTGCTGGATTAAGAAATAAAATAACAACGGCGGCAAGGAGAAAACAATACAATGCAAAGTAGATGAGACGTCCTTTATTCAAGAAATTGATGAGTAAAAGGATTCCGAAGTAGGAGGCAACAAACGAAGCGATCATTGCACCAATGAGCGGTCCTGTACCGACAGAAGCAAGGGAACCGGCTGATACATCTCCTATCGCCATCACTGTAGAGCCAAGAATAACCGGGATAGATAGTAAAAAGGAATATCGTACTGCTGTGTCTCTATTAAGACCTGCGTATAATCCTGCAATTAATGTAGTTCCGGATCTGGAAAGACCGGGGATGACCGCTAGTGCCTGGGCCACCCCGATAATAATGGAGTCAACGATAGTTAAATCCTTTTCTGTTCTGCTTCCAATCGTGTGAAATCGTTCAATAAGAATTAAAAAGAGTCCTGTTAATGCGAGAGAGCCTCCAATCACAGAAGGAGTTTTTAAATTTTCCGCCATCACATCTTCTAAAATTATTCCTAATACTCCGGTAATTATCGTAGCGATTACAATATAGATACTAAAATAAAATTCAGTCCGGTCCTGCGGATTTTTTTTGGATATGTATCGAAAAAAGCTGGTCAACAGCTGAATAATGTCTTCTCTATAAAACAATATCACCGCTGCCACAGAACCTAAATGAAGAAAAATCTCAAATGATAGTCCAGGAATACTATATCCGAGCATCATTTGTGCTATTATGACGTGCGCCGTACTTGAGATGGGCAGAAATTCTGCAATTCCCTGAACCACCCCGAATATTACTGCTTCTAAAAAGCTCATAAATTTCACTCCTCATTTCAAAGTCCTCTGTTAGTTTAGCAAATGAATGGATAACTGCAAAGAGTGAAAATCATTTGTCTTAGACTGTTCACAGCTTCCTTTTTTCAACCGTATGATTATTATTCAAAACCTAGTACAATATGTAGTAATTCACACTGCTACGAATTAGGAGGAAGCAGACGTTGAACAGTAAATGGAGAACAACTGTTATTTTAGGATTGGCAGTGGCAGCAGTCGCGTATGTATTTTTTACAAATGTAACGGTGCCAAAGGTTGGATCAGATGTTGGAGATGCCGCGCCTGATTTTCAAGCTTCATCATATCAGGGGGAGAAACTCTCATTATCATCCTTTGAAGAGGATGTTGTTATCTTAAACATGTGGGCTTCCTGGTGTGAACCATGCACGGAAGAAATTCCTGCTTTAATAGATATTCATGAAAATTATCAGAGTGAAGGGCTGACACTGGTGACTCTCAACATGAATTCTTATGAAAGAACACGTGAAGACGGTGAAAATTTTGTAAAAGAATTAGATATGACTCGAACGCCCGCTTTAATCGATGAAGATGGAAGTATTGCGGAGGTTTATAATATTCAGGCCCTTCCTACCACCTACATTATTGACAGAAACGGCATCATTGTTGAAAAAATATCAGGAGAAGTAAGCTTTGCGCAGCTTGACCAAATAATTCAAGAATATATGTAAAAGGAGTAACCGTCATGAATATGGAAGAGAAAACGATACATAAAAAAAAGATATTCGAAGGTAAGATAATTGAGCTCGATGTTCACGAAGTTGAATTACCTGATGGAAAGAAAAGCAAAAGGGAAATTATCACCCATCCTGGTGCTGTTGCTGTTATTGCAAGAAATGCAGCCGGAAAAATTATTATGGTGAAACAATACCGCAAGGCTCTAGAAAAACATTTGGTTGAGATTCCGGCAGGAAAGCTGGAAAAAGGAGAAGATGCCAGGAGCTCAGCCGCACGGGAGCTAGAAGAAGAAACAGGCTATAAGGCGAAAACATTCGACTATCTTCAATCCTTTTACACTTCGCCCGGTTTTGCAGACGAAATTGTTTATCTTTTTGAAGCCGGCTCTTTATATGAAGGAAGTGCCGGCACTGATGAGGATGAATTTGTAGATGTGATCGAAGTGGATTTAAAGGAAGCGCAGGCGATGATAGAAAATGAAGAGATTCATGACGCAAAAACAGTGTTTGCAATCCAGTATCTGCTTTTAAAAGAGCGTGACAGCTTTAAATAGAATCCTCAGGTAATAGAAAGGCCTTCCCGGTCATAGGATGAAAAAGGACATGCTCACAGGGGAGGCCTTTTACTATGCTGCATACACTTTCTTTACATGTTCGGCGACATGTAAAAGAGCAACAGTCACTCTATTGGTTCACCTTTGTTTTACTGATGATGGGCGTATTTTTTGGGGCAGTTCTTGTGAACAGCCTGCCGCTTGGAATAAAAAATGATCTTCATCGCTATGTACAGCAATTTTTAACGCAATTTGAAAAAGGCTCTTTCGTTACGTCTGCTCAAATATTTAAGCAGAGTCTATCACATCATGCAGGTTATATTGGATTAATGTGGGTGCTCGGACTTTCAGTTGCAGGAGTGCCTTTTATCCTTATTCTGCTGTTTTTAAAAGGAGTTGTATCCGGCTTTACAATCGGATTTCTCGTGCAGCAGATGGGAAGTAAAGGATTTTTCCTGGCGGTTGCGTCAATTTTACCACAGAATATTGTAGTCATCCCATGTTATATGATTATGTCAGCAGTTTCGATTGGTATCTCTCTAAGTATTATTAAACATCTATTTAAACAAAATCGCTCCAGCTATATACCTGCTGTACTGACACGATCTTTGATGGCTGCCTGCTTTGTGCTCGTAATGCTCGCATCTGCTTCATTATTCGAAGGATATATCTCTCCCATTTTCATCAGACTTGTTATAGGAGAGTGATAATCACTTCCTTTTCTCATTTAATAATTATTATAATGTGCTATTGATTATTATTATTATTTGACACCCTCTATGGCAAAATATATAATAATTATAGCCGTTTCAACAAGGGGAGTGTTCATAGATGGAGCAACGAATTGACCGCATAAAAAAACACCTTCATTCTCAAAGCTATAAGCTGACACCCCAGAGGGAAGCTACAGTAAGAGTCCTTCTCGAAAACGAAGAAGACCACTTAAGTGCGGAGGATGTTTATCTGCTCGTAAAAGAAAAAGCACCGGAGATCGGTCTGGCTACCGTATACCGGACACTTGAACTACTTAATGATTTAGAAATCGTAGATAAAATTAATTTCGGTGATGGAGTATCCCGCTATGATCTCCGCAAGGAAGGAGCAGATCATTTTCATCATCATCTTGTCTGCATTGAATGCGGCTCTGTTGATGAAATACAGGAAGATCTGCTCGGAGATGTTGAGAAAATAGTAGAACGGGACTGGGATTTTAAAATAAAAGACCATCGTCTTACCTTTCACGGTGTATGCCACCGCTGCAAGACAAATACAAGAGAAGAAAGCCCGAACAAAAATGAAGAAGTAAGCAATATACGTTAAAACCTTTTCAGCAGAAGAGGTTTTTCTTTTTGATTACGTTTAAAATTCTCTTTCTTTGTCATAGCTAGAGTATATGTTACTGAGCTTAGAAAAGAGGGAACAACATGAAAGTATGGATATCTTATATGGCGGATGTAATGAAGCTTTTCATCGTATTTATCATCTGCATTTTCGTTTTTTATTATGGTATTGTAAGGTTAAGTGAAGAATATGAAGCTGATGAGAGACTGAAGGCTCCAGAAAAAGAAGCTGAACAGGTGTATCAAATGGAGATGGAAGACAAGGGGGCTGAATGAAAAGGTGGAAGAGGACATTCACGATTTTATTCATTACTGTCAGGTGGAAAAAGGGCTCTCCGATAACACCCTGCGCTCTTACAATCGAGATCTGACACAATATATAAAATTTTTAACAGCACAAAATATAAAAGAAGTTTCTGAGATTGATAGAACTCATATTCTTCAATACTTATACGAACTCAAGGATTCGGGAAGATCTGCTTCAACCTTAGCAAGAAATATATCCTCACTGCGCGCTTTCCACCAATTTCTTCTTAGAGAGCAGCGCTCTACTAAGGATCCTTCCGAATTGATAGAAATTCCTCGGGGAGAAAAAAAGCTTCCAGATATACTGACTCCAAAAGAGGTAGAAAAACTTCTTGAAGCAGCAGATGGAGTAAATTCCTTTGACCGGAGAAATAAAGCGATGCTTGAGTTAATGTATGCAACCGGACTGCGGGTCAGTGAACTCTGCAGTCTGGAAAAAGGTGATATTCACCTGCAGATGGGGTTTGTACATTGCACGGGCAAAGGAAGTAAAGAACGGATTGTCCCGCTTGGAAAAATTGCCGGTGAAGCTATTGAACGATATATACATAAAGCGAGACCACAGCTAATGAAAAATAGAAAGCATGATATTTTGTTTGTTAACCATTTAGGGACAGGGCTTTCGAGACAGGGCTTTTGGAAGATTCTTAAAAAATCTGCAGTAAAAGCCGGATTGGGCAAAAAACTGACCCCTCATACGCTGCGCCACTCTTTTGCGACCCATCTGCTTGAAAATGGGGCGGATCTTCGAGCAGTCCAAGAAATGCTCGGCCACTCCGATATTTCTACAACACAAATTTATACGCACGTCTCCACCCATAAATTGAAAGATGTGTATCATCATTACCATCCGAGAGCTTAATTATGCTAAGATAGCTTCGGTTTTATTATTATTTAGATTATACGGGAAAGGCGGCTTAACATTGCAAAATAAAGTTTTTAATAGAGTGTTTGTAATCGTAATGGATTCGGTAGGAATTGGTGAAGCACCGGATGCGGGGAGTTTTGGGGATATTGGAGCAGATACACTCGGACACATTGCTGAAAAATGTAATGGCTTACGTATGCCTGCAATGGAAAAGCTTGGGCTTGGCCGCATAAAGCAGGTGAAAGGAATCGAAACAACAGATTCACCGCTTGCTCACTACGGAGTAATGGAAGAAGCTTCGAACAGTAAAGATACAATGACCGGACATTGGGAAATGATGGGACTTCATTTGAAAGAACCATTCAGAACATTTCCTGACGGCTTTCCAAAGGAATTAATCAGCAGGCTCGAGCAGGAAACCGGTAGAAAAGTGATTGGAAATAAAGTTGCTTCTGGTACCGAAATTATTAAAGAGCTTGGAGAGGAGCATGTAAAAACGGGCAGCATCATCGTTTATACATCTGCTGATTCTGTGCTGCAGATTGCGGCACATGAAGAAGTCGTTTCGATTGATGAGCTCTATGACATTTGTAAAAAAGCGAGAGAAATGACATACGATGCGCCTTATATGCTGGGCAGAATTATTGCAAGACCGTTTATTGGTCCTTCCGGGGCGTTTGTGAGAACTGCCAACCGTCACGACTATGCACTCAAGCCATTTGGGAAAACCGTCATGAATACTCTTGAAGAAGCAGGCTATGATAGTCTCGCTATCGGCAAGATAAGTGATATTTTCGATGGAGAAGGTGTAACGCAGTCTATCCGCACCACCTCTAATAATGATGGGATGGATCGAATGATCGAAACAGCCGGTAAATCGTTTAACGGTCTCAGCTTTTTGAACCTTGTAGATTTTGATGCTAAGTTCGGACACCGCCGGGATCCTGAAGGTTATGGAAAGGCGCTCGAAGAGTTTGACAGACAGCTTCCTGATCTTATTAAAATTCTGAAAGAGGATGATTTACTTATCATAACGGCAGATCACGGCAATGATCCTGTCCATCCGGGAACCGACCATACACGGGAAATTGTTCCGCTTCTTGCTTATACTCCATCGAAGTCCCCAGGGGAATTCCTGGGGGTGAGACAAACATTTGCAGATATCGGAGCAACCATCGCGGATAATTTCCAAGTGAAGATGCCTGATTATGGAAGCAGTTTTTTGCAAAGTTTAAAATGGGAAGGAAGAGATAAATGACCACTAATGATTTAAGCATGAAGGCAGCTGAATATTTAAAAGCTCATATACAAGAAGTACCTGCAACAGGTTTGATCCTTGGCTCAGGTCTCGGTGTTCTTGCAGATGAGATAAAAAATCCAATAAATATCTCCTACCAGGACATTCCCGGATTTCCCGTTTCGACAGTGGAAGGTCATGCCGGCAGACTTGTATTCGGAAGACTTGAAGGAAAGCCTGTCGCCGCGATGCAAGGCCGCTTCCACTATTATGAGGGCTATTCGATGAAAGATGTTACTTTTCCTGTACGCGTGATGAAAGCACTGGGCGTTAATACGTTGCTCGTTACCAATGCTGCTGGAGGAGTGAACGAGTCCTTTAAAGCAGGAAATCTTATGTTGATTACCGACCATATAAATATGATGGGTGCTAATCCTCTGATTGGAAAAAATGATGATTCTCTAGGAACACGTTTTCCAGACATGTCATCTGTTTATTCAAAAACGTTATTTGAATCGGCACGACAGGGTGCAGAAAAGCTTCAAATATCCCTTCAGGAGGGAGTGTACGCTGCCAATACAGGTCCAGCATATGAAACACCTGCAGAAATTCGTATGCTTAGACTGCTGGGGGCGGATGCAGTTGGTATGTCTACCGTTCCTGAAGTGATAGCAGCCGGTCACAGTGGCATGAAGGTCCTTGGCATATCCTGCATATCCAATATGGCTGCCGGCATTCTTGACCAGCCACTATCGCATGATGAAGTAATGGAAACAACTGAGCGGGTCAAAGAGCAATTTTTGGCCCTTATGAAAGAGATCGTAAGTAGTATGAAAGAGGATGAGGAACAATGAAAAATATCGCAGAAAAAGCAAAAGAGGCAGCTGAATTCATCCAAAACCTTACAGAAGAAGCACCACAGATTGGATTAATTCTAGGATCCGGCCTCGGTGATTTAGCTGAAGAAATAGATCAGTCTGTAAAAATTGAATACAAAGACATCCCTCATTTTCCTGTTTCTACCGTTGAAGGCCATGCTGGACGTCTTGTAATCGGGACTTTAAAAGGAAAAAAGGTTATCGCGATGCAGGGCCGTTTCCATTATTACGAAGGGTACTCTATGCAGGAAGTTACTTTTCCAGTCCGGGTGATGAAATCACTCGGAGCAGAATTCCTATTTGTAACAAACGCTTGTGGAGGGATGAATAAAAATTTTCAGCCAGGAGACTTAATGATTATAGAAGATCATTTGAATATGACAGGGCAAAATCCTCTGATCGGACCTAATGATGATCAACTCGGCCCCCGGTTCCCGGACATGAGTTCCGCTTACGATAAAACCTGTATCAGCGCTGCCCTCCATGCTGGGGAGTCCCTCGGCTTACGCCTGCAGAAAGGGGTTTACGCAGGAATTACAGGACCTGCATTTATGACAGCAGCTGAATTAATTATGCTCCGCAGATTCGGAGGAGATGTTGTCGGAATGTCTACTGTTCCAGAGGTTATCGTCGCAAATCATGCAGGCCTGCGGGTTCTTGGTATCTCTTGTGTCACAGACATGGCTATTGGAGAAGAATTAGAAGGAGTCAGTCATGAACAAGTGATGGCAGCCGCAGCGAAGACAAAACCGAAATTTATTTCATTGGTAAAAGAAGTAATTCAATCTTTACCTGCTTGATAGAAAGGGCGGAATTGAATATGAGAATGGTAGATATTATTTCTAAAAAAAGGGATGGAAAAATTCTCACCGACGAAGAGATCCGTTGGTTTGTGAATGGCTACAGCAGTGGAGAAATCCCTGATTACCAGGCATCTGCCCTGGCAATGGCTGTTTACTTCCAAGACATGACACAAAATGAATCAGCTTCACTTACGTATGCGATGGCTGAATCAGGAGATCAGCTTGACTTATCTGAAATTCAAGGAACAAAAGTAGACAAGCATTCCACCGGTGGTGTAGGAGACAACCACTCCATAGTTGAGCGAACACTCACCATAAACCTCACTAAAGACTGGCACCTTAATATTTATGAATATATAGGCAGACTTATCAAAAAAGCATTTTTATTTAGAAATTGGATTTTAAATTATAGAGAAGTCAGAACTAGCTCTATAAGTGATATATCAATAAAAACTAATATTAATGAATCAACATGTAAAGAAATAATTAGAGGAATTAGGCTCCCGAGCTATAAAAATGTTATGAAAATAGTAGATGCATATTCTATAGACATAAATTGTTTTATTAAATATATTAACGAAGATGTGAAACCTGAGTTCTTATTTACCCAGGTGAGAAACTGTCTAAGATTGAATGGGGTGGTATGTTCATGAGAATGGTAGATGTCGTACAGAAAAAAAGAGATAGCCAAAAATTAACAACAGAAGAAATATATTTTTTTGTAAATGGTTATACAGAAGGAAAAATTCCTGATTATCAAGTTTCTGCTTTAATGATGGCAATTTATTTTAATGGGATGGATAAAGAAGAAACTGCTGATTTAACAAGGGCAATGGCATCATCTGGGGACATGATTGATTTATCTCCTATCCAAGGTTTTAAAGTAGATAAGCATTCTACTGGAGGTGTGGGAGATAAAACCAGCTTTATTGTAGCCCCTTTGGTTGCTTCAGTAGGCGTACCTGTTGCTAAAATGTCAGGAAGAGGTCTTGGACATACCGGGGGTACTATAGATAAATTAGAATCCATTTCTGGATTCCAAACTGAATTATCTAGAGAACAATTTATTAATAATGTGAATACTCATAAATTGTCATTAGTTGGTCAAAGTGGAAACTTAGCACCAGCAGATAAAAAAATTTACGCTCTAAGGGATGTAACAGCAACGGTTGACTCTCTCCCTTTGATTGCTAGTTCAATCATGAGTAAAAAGATTGCGTCTGGTGCTGATGGGATAGTACTTGATGTAAAAACAGGATCTGGTGCTTTTATGAAAACATTGGAGGAATCTCAGGCTCTTGCTGAAGCTATGGTTACTATTGGAAACAATGTTGGCAAGAAAACAGTTGCTGTGATAAGCGATATGAATCAACCTCTTGGATTTGAAATTGGAAATGCTAATGAAATTAAAGAAGCAGTGGAAGTACTGCAAGGGAAAAATATTCAGGATTTGCGTGAACTCTCATTGGTACTTGGATCACACATGGCGGTATTAGCAGGGGTTTTTGATGATACTGAATCAGCTTTTAAAGAGCTTGAGAAAAATCTTGAAAACGGAAAGGCATTTGAAGCATTTAAAAATTTCGTTATTGCTCAAGGTGGGGATGTAGATCAAATTGTGAATGTAAGTAAACTTCCAGAAGCTAAATATCACATTGATGTAAAGGCAGATACTGAAGGTTTTGTGAGCGAAATAGATGCTGAATCCATAGGAATTGCTGCGATGTATTTAGGTGCCGGCAGAGCTTCAAAAGATGACTTAGTTAATCATGCTGTTGGTATTACTTTAAATAAGAAAATCGGTGACTCTGTTAGTGCAGGAGAAACAATTGCAATTATACATTCAAATGATAGAGAACCAAATAAATCAATTATGAAAATTAGAGCAGCGTATAATATAGAAAATTCTAAGACTAACCCCAATAATTTAATAAATGAGGTCATAAGTTAAACTACTTACAAGGTTATGTATATCATTTATTTTCGAAAAAGTTGAGAAGCTATTTCTCAACTTTTTTTGATGAGTTTTTCCCAAATCATTCCTATATAATGTTAAAATTGACAAGAATATGTTGGATTCAGTACTTTATACATAGTGTAAAGATCTCGAAATTTTTAATTAATATTCCCACCAGATTTATAAGGAGAGAAGAATATGGGCGCCGACACAGAGAAAAAATATACTTTAAGGAAAGATTTTAAAAAGAATATTACAAATACTCCTTTAAAGAATTTTTTAAGAAAATATAGTATTCAATTTACTGAAATTAGCGAAGATTTAATAAGCAAACTAGAAGAAAATGTCGATAATGGTAAAATTCCATATAACGATCTTTATGAGTTTTTAGAACATGAAACGAGATATGGTCACAACAGAACTATGTTTTGTTATGAAATAGCTACTGAAGATTTAAATAAAATAAGGTCATTAAATATCACAAAATTGGAAAATTTATTGAGAATAAAAGGCTGGGAATTACCAGAACTACAATTAATTGATTTTTATTTACCTGAAAAATTGTTATTAGCTGAGTATACGATATCTACCTGCAAAGAAATTAATTTGACTTTCGTTGAAACTATAAATATTTCAGGCAATGAAGATAAAGTAATTAAAAAAGATAATAATTTCTATTTTGTAACAATTAATCCTAATGAAAAAATATTTAGTGTGAGAATGCGACCAAGAGCTAATGCAGTTAAAGTAGTTGGAGGAAATATATCTAATAAGATAAACGATGTTCAGCTTTTTTATAAAATTAAGAAAATTATTGAAGACATTTTCAGTATAAATTTAATTACATCAATTTTTTTTAAGAATACTCTCTATGAAATTGCTAAAGACATGACAGAAAAAGGGGAGGAAGAATGGAAAAAAGAGGTAAGTAAATATAAAAAGGAAATTAATGATTTTGCAGAAGAAATGCAAAGTAAATTACCCGGCATTGATCCTGAAATTTTTGATTTAAAATTTCGGCTTACTAGATTATTTGAACGAGCATTAATCAAAAGTAATTTTACACAGTTAAAAGTTAATAAACCTGGGAAAAAAGGATACGTTCATATGTTTCATTTTTCTGATAAGGCAGGTGGAAAAATAAAAGCAAGCTCCAAAGAAAAAGAAAAAGCCATAGAGCTATCAGAAATATATTACGATACTAGAGACACTATAGATAAGTCAAGAGCATACGACATACTGTGGGTTTATTGGTTTCAGAAGAATGAGATTTTACGAACAAAATTAGAAGCAACTAGTGAATATTACCAAATACATTTTTATAAATATCTGAGTAAGGATGATATATTTCATGTACTTTCCGAAATTAGAAATTATCAAAACAAATAAGTATATGAATGATTATTTAGTGAATAAATTTGATAGTTGGTTAGCGACACAATCTGAAATGTATTCTGATTACCTTAATCCGTTTTCATTTATACAAGAAAGCAACATCGATAAAAAATTAGGGTTGTTAGTTTTTGCTCTAGCTGCCTCAGAAGAGTATTTCACAGCTACTGATCCTTTACTTAAAATTAAATATTTGGTTGACTGTCCAAATTGTTTAAATAATTATAAAACGTATTTTGATCGTAAGGAAATTCCTAATACCTATGTTGGTTGTGAAACAGAAGAATGTGATGATTTTAACCCATCACAACATCCAGAAAGAATTAATATATTTTTTGAACGTTTGGAAAAACCAATTATAAAAGACGACGATGCATTGCAAATTTATGAAAAGGTTGATGTGTCACCTTTAACTTATGCCGATGAAGATTTTGAAAAATGTATGTGGAAGCTTGAAGAGAAAAAAGGGTTATGACAAAATTAGCTGGTCTATTGTTTGTAATTCTAATAACTTTTCTAATTTTAATATTAGACAAGTCAAACTTGCGTATTGATGTCATAAATACTTATCTCGTTATATTTTCAACAATCGGAGGATCCATTATTGGTGGAATAGTAGCTTTTTATGTAGCAAAAATGCAAGTAGAGGCAAATAAAAATTTAGAAAAATTAAAAGAAAGAAAATTGGAAAGAACTATTTGTTTATTAGTCATAAGTGATTTGGAGGATACCTTAGAACGATTTAATTTATTTTTAGCAAATAATAAAGATAATGAGTTTTCAGTTGAAAGCCTTAAAAAGGCTACAGAATTAGATTCTTTAATTAAATTTAAAAATGAATTTATTTATCTTTTAGAAAAAGATACAGATATAAAAAAATTTTCTTCTGTAGTTAATAGGTTCTCATTTTTGAAAAATCAAGAAAGTAAAACTGTTGAAAGAGAGAGCATTGAAAAACTAATTAAGTCTGGTGATCAGATTAAAAAGTTAATTAAATGTTTACTAAAATCTAAAAATTAAATATCTATCGAAAAAACTTGTAATTATGATGTCACTTTGAAAAATTATTAATATTAATAAGTGACTGGCTTTATAATGTTTTTTGAAGAAACGAGTATTATTGTAGCTCCATGAGGTGTTAAGTATGCTACTCCATTTCTAAAATCTCTGTCAAAGTAGGTGGAACGATATGTCTTTAGAAAGGATTATTGTAGAGAACTACAAACATTTTCAAGATTTAGATTTATATATAAACAATGATATGAATGTGTTAATTGGAAATAATGGAACGGGAAAATCTTCAATTCTAGAGATGGTACATTTGGCATTAACAGGTTATCTTCGAAATCGACCTATTTATCATGAAATTAATCCATACCTTTTTAATATAGAGACTACAAAAAAATTTCTTGAGGAAGCTATACGTTACCGAAATGAAGAGATTGAGACAGTGACTCCACCAACAATAATGATTGAAATATTTTTTTCTGAGGATGAAGATCAAGACTTAAATAAGTTTCGTGGAAGTGAAAACTCAGAGACCAAGGATCATCTGGGATTTACTTTTAAAATAAAATTTGACGAGAGGTACGAGGAGGAGTATTTAGAATACCTAAAAAATAAAGAGATATCTTTTATTCCAACTGAATTCTATATGGTAGAGTGGAAAAGTTTCGGTGATCATAATATTACCCCACGATCAATACCTTTTAAATCATATTTTATAGATTCTAGTGATTCATCCTTTAGTCAATTACCACAAAAACATTTTATGGGAATAATTGATAATACATTAGAGAAAAAGCAACGAGCAAATCTTTCAGTATTGTATCGTGAATACAAAGAGCAGTTTGCAAAACATGAAGAAGTGAGAAAATTAAATAAAAGTTTGAATGAGAAGAAACAAGGTTCATTTAGTGAAGAAGACTCTTCAGAAATAGCCCTTTCATTAGATGTCAGTCGTAAAACAAGTTGGGAAACTGCTGTAAACGCATATATTGATAACATTCCATTTGAAAATATCGGAACTGGGAATCAAAATATGTTGAAATCAGTTTATGCAGTACAGAATCGAAGAGAAAAACAGACTATATTGTTAATGGAAGAGCCTGAGAATCACTTATCTTTTGCAAACATGCGAAAATTACTTAATCGGTTGATGGAATTATCCGACGATCAACAAATCTTCGTATCAACACATGAATCATATATCCTAAACAAACTACATTTAAATAAACTTATTTTACTTAGCAAATGGGGAAATAGTTCATTTAATGAATTATCTAAAGATACTGTTAGATATTTTCAAAAACTTCCTAGTTATAATACATTACGCTTTATTTTATCAAGTAAAGTCATATTAGTGGAAGGCCCAGCAGATGAATTGATTGTAACTAAATGTTATATGGATCAACATAATGGGAAGACACCTCTAGACGATGGTGTCGATGTTTTTAGTGTAAACGGATTATCATTTAAACGTTTTTTAGATATTGCAAAACTAATAGAGATAAATACCTGTGTGGTAACCGATAACGACGGAAATTTCCAGCAAAATATAGAGAACAAATATATGGAATATAGAATGCCTTATATTAAAATATGTGCTGACACGAATAACAATTTAAACACTCTCGAACCTCAGCTTTTATTTAAAGGTAATAATTTTGAGCGTCTTAAAAAGGTGTTAAAGAAACCTGATATTACTATAGAAGAGATGAATAAATTTATGGAAGGTAATAAAACAGATTGGGCATTAGAAGTATTTCTTGATCAGGAAGAAAATTTTGAGTATCCGAGGTATATTTTAGATGCTGTACATTAAAAGAATTATACAGGCTGGCGCTGGCACAGGAAAAACAACGCTACTCATTAATGAAGCCCAACAATTAATGTTAGAAGGGAAAGTTCTTTACCTTACATTTACAAGAAACAATTTACGTTCGATGAAAGAGGATATTGTTAAAAAAGAGGGAATTGTCCCACAAAAAATTGAATGTCGAACTTGGATAGAATTTTTGCTCAACGAGTTAGCAAAACCTTATCGTAAGATGTTAGGTATGCCACCCATTGAAGGTCTAGATAATACCAGGGAGAGTGAGATCCCGAAAATAAAGGGAGTGAATTCTAAAACTAAACGCTATTATATAAATAAGCAAAATAATCTTTATTCTGAAAGATTGGCACAATTTGTTGTTAATGCTAATTATATCACTAAAGGTTGTATATCTAACAGAATACAAAAGATGTATAGTACTGTTCTTATTGATGAGATACAAGATTTAAATGGACATGACTTGGAAGTTTTAAGGTTATTATATTATTTGGATTGTAATATCATCTTGGTTGGAGACCATAGACAATCAACTTATTCAACAAATACTAGTCGAATGCATACACAGTACAAAAATGAGAAAATCTTTAATTTCTTTATAACAGAAATGGGAATTTCTAATATTGAGTCATTAAACATATGTTATCGATGTAATCAGGAGATATGCGATTTCGTTAATCCTCTTTTTAATGATCTGAACTTAATAGCTGACATTCAACGTAAACGACATGATACTGAAGGTATTTATCTTATAGATAATCAAGAAAGCTTACTTGATTATGTAGAGGAAAACTCACCTACGCTCCTTTACTATGATCGTAGATCTTTACCGAGGGCTAAAAAATTGGGTTTGCCAAATCACATAGAACATATGACGTTCGGAAATTCTAAAGGATTAACAAGGAACCATGTTTTAATTTTTCCTACCAAGAATATAAAAAATCATGCGATAGGACGCGAATCAAATATAAAAGGACAAACATTGGCAAAATATTACGTAGCACTCACTCGAGCAAAACATTCAGTTGCTATCTATATTGGATAATAAATCCTTGGTAAACTTTTAAATTAATAGATAAAAATACAGGAGATAAAACCTTTGATTAAAAAAGAACAAATTTTAATGATAAGATTAATTTAGAACCAAGAGTTTTTAGTCGAATTTTATTAACTTTGGTGGTGTAGGAGATAAAACTACATTAATTATTGGACCACTGGTGGCAGCCTTGGAAATTCCGGTGGCTAAAATGTCAGGGAGAGGGCTGGGCCACACAGGTGGTACGATTGATAAACTGGAGGCCTTTTCAGGCTTTCGCACAGAAATAAGCCAAAGTGAATTTGTACGTCTGGTCAATGAAAATAAAATTGCAGTAGCAGGGCAAAGTGGTAATTTAACTCCTGCTGATAAGAAACTGTATGCTCTTCGAGATGTAACTGCTACTGTAGATTCGATCCCATTAATAGCGAGCTCGGTTATGAGTAAAAAAATAGCTGCTGGCGCTGATGCGATAGTTCTTGATGTAAAAACTGGCTCAGGTGCTTTCATGGAAAAGCTTGATGATGCGAAAAAGCTTGCTCAAGCAATGGTGGATATTGGAAACTCATTAAACAGAAAAACAATGGCAGTTATTTCAGATATGAACCAGCCGCTTGGCAGATTCGTAGGGAACGCGCTCGAAGTGAAGGAAGCCATAGAAACATTGCAGGGTAATGGACCGGAAGATCTTCACGAATTGAGCTTGCAGCTTGCAACTCATATGGCAATACTTGCTGGAAAAGTATCAACCGAAGCAGAAGGACGCTCACTTGTGGAAAAAGTTCTGCAGAGCGGAGCAGCACTGGAGAAAATGAAATCATTCATTCAGGCACAGGGAGGATCCGTTGAAGCAGTAATTAATCCAGAGCTTCTTGCTTCTGCTTCTTATAAAATCAATGTGCTCTCTGAGGAATCAGGAGCAGTCAAAGCAATGAATGCAGCACAAATCGGGAAAGCGGCCATGATGCTTGGAGCAGGAAGAGCTACAAAAGATGACAGCATAGATCATGCGGTTGGTATTGAGCTTCATAAAAAAATCGGTGACGAAGTGAAAAAGGGCGAAGTTCTGGCTGTTCTCCACTCCAATCAGGAGTCAGTGGAGCAGACAATGACCTTACTTCGGGATGCTTATACCTTTAGTAAGGAGACAGTTCAGGCACCAACTTTAATTTACGATACGATACAATAAAGCGGAGGGGTCTGTATCAAAAGCCCTTAACGTAAAATACCATGGACGCCCGCCTCACTGATACGCATCAAAAAAAGCTGATTCATAGTATAATCTTGGAAAGTGACCACTAGGTTACTCATAAAAATCGCCTTCTTTCGTTAATGGTTGTGGTGACTTCATTACACCGAAAGAGGCGATTTTTTTTGTATAGGAAACTGGAAAAAGGAGCTGTCAAAAGTAGGCCACTGAAAAAGTCCTTTAAAATCTGAAAGAGCTGTTAACGTTTGTTGTGGGTTCTCACGAATCGCTTATCTGTGGATGCTTGCCAAGGTGTTATAAACCTGGGGCCGAAACCAAATGCAAAGTGATTATACTTTGATTGAAGAACGGAAGGCGGCGCCTCCGGGTCGATTAAATCCGGCCACGTCCTGTGGCCAACATCGACACTAGCACGTCCTGTGCGTCGTGGGAATAGATTGCGGGAAAGACGCCGTAGAAGCGTCAACTGTCGCTGAGACCAAGCCCGCGGAAAGCGTACGTCTGCAGAGATGAAATCAACAAAATTTCTTTCTTATTATTTAAATAGGGACTGTATCAAAAGATTATAATCTATTAACTTCATCCCCAAAATAATCCCGTATCACTATAAAAGTGGTACGGGATAACTTGTTATGGTGTGATTTTAACCACAAGAGCGGGGACTAAAATTTTTTTAAATGTCTTTTGATACAGCCCTTCCTATTCTTTTGTATAAGTGAAGAAAAAAATGGAAATGCTAACGTTATCTTGTTTAAGAGGTGACGGAAATGATGTTAAAAATGAACATAAAAATGCTCGTACTTATGATAACAGTGCTTGTGCTCGTTCCTTCAAATGTATCTGCGGAAGAGGAGAAATCAGAATTTGCAAAAGATGCAAAAGCAGCCATCTTAATAGAATCAAATTCTGGCGAAGTACTGGCTGAAAAAAATAGTGAAGAGCAGCTGCCGCCGGCAAGTATGACTAAAATAATGACAATGCTGTTAATTATGGAAGCTCTTGAAGAGGAAAAAATTAATTTAAATGACAAAGTAATTGCCAGTGAAAGGGCAGCTTCGATGGGGGGGTCACAAATTTTTCTCGAAGAAGGCGAGGAAATGAGTGTGAAGGACCTGCTGAAGGGAATCGCAGTTGCTTCGGGCAATGACGCATCTGTAGCTATGGCTGAATATTTATCAGGTTCAGAAGAAAAGTTTGTAGAGAAAATGAATGAAAGAGCAGAACAGCTCGGTGCAAACAGAACTCAATTTCAAAATGCCACCGGACTACCGGCAGAAGATCATTATACTACTGCAAATGATCTAGCGCTTATTAGTAAAGAACTCCTTCGGCATAAGGATATTTTATCCTACACGAGTATTTATGAAGACTATTTACGAAAAGGCTCAAAGAAAGAATTCTGGCTGGTTAACACGAACCGGCTCGTGAAACATACAAAAGAAGTTGACGGTTTAAAAACCGGATATACGTCTGAAGCGAAATATAATTTAACGGCTACTGCAGATCGGGAAGGCATGCGGGTGATCACCGTTGTAATGGGAGCTGACACGCCGTCGGACCGGAACAAGTATACAATGGAGCTGATTAAGCACGCTTTCGATCAATATAAATATGTGGTTCTACAAAAAGCAGGTACACCGCTTGGTGATATTCGAATAGAAAAAGGTGCCGCTCCTGTAGCAAAAGCGACGTTAACAGAGGACGCAGCTGTGGTTGTTCCTAAAAACGAAAAAGCAGACTCTTATAAGGTCAAAGTCGACATTGAGAAAAAACTGACTGCGCCTGTAAAAAAAGGTACGAAAGCAGGGGAAATTACGTATTACGATGGGAAAGATAAGATTTTAACGAAGCAGCTTGTGCTTGAGAAAGAAATAAAAACAGCTAATTGGGCAACGTTATTCAAACGAACTGTGTCGACGATGACCGGTCATAGTAAAAAGTAAAAAAAAAGACTAATTTTACCGATTTCTAACTAGTTTTGTCGACAGTGAAGGAAGAACGGAAGACGGGGAAGAAACAATCAGTTGTATGAATGAACCACGATGGACAGGGGAGGCAGAATATGAATATGGAAATGGAATTAGAGCAGGTTAATAATGTGTTATGTATCCGGCTGCAGGGTGAGCTCGATCACCATTCATCTCAGAAATTAAGACTGCAGGTTGACGATTATTTAAAAAAGGGCACGGTGCGTCATATTATTTTTAATCTTGAGGCGCTGACGTTTATGGACAGCTCCGGTCTTGGGGTGATTCTTGGACGCTACAAGCAGATAAGTAAAAATGGCGGAGAAATGGTAGTTTGTTCCGTTACGACGCCGGTACAGAGGTTATTTGAATTGTCAGGTCTATACAAAATTGTAAGGCAGGAGAGCCGGGAACAGGATGCACTTGAAAAACTGGGGGTGGCGTAACCGTGAAAAATGAAATGAAATTAGAATTCTCTGCGGTTAGTGAAAACGAGGCTTTTGCAAGGGTGAGTGTAGGCGCATTTGCAGCTCAGCTTGACCCGAACATGGATGAACTTACGGAATTGAAGACGGTGGTTTCTGAGGCTGTTACGAATGCGATTATACACGGGTATCATGAAAACCCTGCCTCCACTATCATTATAATGGTGCAGATTGATTCTGATGCGATTGAAATATCCATAAAGGATAATGGGGCAGGTATCGATAACATAGATAAAGCGAGAGAGCCTTTGTTTACAACGAAGCCTGAACTCGAGCGATCCGGCATGGGATTTACGATTATGGAAAACTTTATGGATGAGGTGGAAATAACATCTGAACCCGGCCGCGGCACTACAGTTTATATGAAAAAGAAGCTAGCCCGCAGACGCCAGTCCTTATTTAATTAAGGTGCGGCCTATGAATGTTAAACAGAAGGACCATCAACCGCTGCAGGATGATAAGGTCAGGGAGCTTATTCGATTAAGCCAAAAGGGTGATAAGGAAGCCCGCAACACTATAATTCAGCGAAATACAAGACTTGTTTGGTCTGTCGTACAACGTTTTCTTAATAGAGGATATGAAGCGGACGATTTATTCCAAATCGGGGTTATAGGATTAATTAAGTCAGTGGACAAATTTGACCTTTCATACGAGGTGAAATTCTCCACGTATGCTGTACCAATGATTATTGGAGAAATACAGCGATTTATCAGAGACGATGGAACGGTAAAGGTCAGCCGGTCTTTAAAAGAGCTGAATAACAAAATACGAAGAACAAAAGAGGAATTGACTAAAACACTAGGGTACATTCCAACTCTGCAGAATATTGCAGATGAGCTGGAGCTTCCCGTAGAAGAAATTGTTTTTGCTACTGAAGCGAACAGGTCCTTATCTTCGTTAAATGAAACGGTATATGAAAACGAAGGCGATCCAATTACGCTTATGGACCAGATTGCAGAACAGGGAGAATCAGGCTGGTTTGAGCAGATTGCCTTGAAAGAGGGAATCGAGCAGCTGGAGGACAGAGAAAGACTAATAGTCTACCTTCGTTATTACAAAGATAAGACTCAGTCCGAGGTTGCCGGAAGGTTAGGAATTTCTCAGGTGCAGGTCTCCAGGCTTGAAAAAAGAATACTTGAAAAATTAAAAACCCAGCTGTCTGATTAATGGCAGCTGGGTTTTTCCGTGCCCAAAAAATAAGTATGCTCTGGTTATTTCAGACAATACTAAAAACTAGGAGGGATATTGATGGAAAATCAAGTATTTCTGCAAATGTATGCTGCTGCTAAAGCGACTGTTGGCCAGAATATTTATATTCATGAAATTGCCCGGGCAGGAGGAGAAGAAAACACTATAAAAAAGCTGCTTCAGCTCCCCGTGTATCAAGTAAAAGATTCAGATAAAAGCCATGTCGTAATTGATGTCATTACTGTAATACAGCGCATAAAAAAAGTAGATCCTTCCATCCGGCTGCACATCATCGGGCCGGAACAAACTGTCATTAAAATAAAAAGGCCTGCCGGCGCTGCCTCTATTACCATGCTGCTGTTAGTATGGATGCTTTTATTTATCGGGGCCGCACTTGCCATTATGAATTTTCATGAAGATGTAAGCATGCTTGAAGTGCATCAGAATATATACGAGCTTGTGACTGGCGTGAGGTTAGAAAGTCCGCTGCTGCTCCAAATACCGTATTCTTTTGGACTTGGTCTGGGAATGATTTTGTTTTTTAACCATGTTTTTCGAAAGAGAATTAATGAAGAGCCAAGTCCGCTTGAATTGGAAATGCATCATTATGAACAGGATATAGAAAAATATCTTGCTGATCATGAAACAGACAGAGGGTCAAAAGCATGGCAGTCGAAGCATTTCTCGCCGCCTTCATCGGATTAAGCGGCGGACTGGCAACAGGAAGCGGACTTGTTGCATTTTTATCAGTCATTGGAATTATCCCAAGACTTGCTCAGCTTACGAAAACATACCGCGCCATTCCATTTTATGAAGCAGCGCTAATCATCGGTGCAGTTGTTGGTTCCGTGACTACTCTTCATGATGTTGAAATGGGATATACACCTCTTTTAGTAATACCTATAGGATTGGCAGCAGGAATTTTTATAGGTATGCTGGCTGCGGCTTTGACAGAATTATTGAATGTTTTTCCAATATTAGCACGAAGAATACGTATGGAGCGGAGGATTTCAGTCCTGGTTATGGCTATTGTACTCGGAAAAATTGTGGGATCTTTGTTTCATTGGATTTTTTACGTTCATTTCTAGTTTGTAAGGAGGCGCAGTAAAGACATGCTCAATAAATTAAAGAAGAAATCAAAACTGCCTGAACACAGAAAGGCAATTATGGAGAAAAATGATCAGACGTATGGAAAATTGAGCAAGGATATAAAAGTAAATGAGAAAATACTTACAGATAAGCTTGGAATCGGTATCAGTTTTGATGCCGGGATCAGGCATTTAAATATTCTTGGAAAAGAAATTCAAATTTATTACGTAAATGGATTATGTGATATTGATTATTTAATTGAGCTGATAAAAGAATTACTGCGACTCGAAAGGCACACTTCAGACGAAGAAGAGGACATCCACGTCAAAGAAATTATCAAAAACCACCTTGTCCATGTGCAGGTGGAATATAAAAACACCTTTGAGGATTGCATAGTAGAAATGTTGTCCGGGCTTGTTTTTATCCTAGTGGAGGGGGAAGATGAAGCGTTTGTCGTTGATGTCCGAAGCTATCCGGGAAGAGGTCCTGAAGAACCTGATACTGAAAGGGTTGTCAGGGGCGCAAGAGATGGATATACAGAGAATATTATTGAAAATACAGCTCTGACGAGAAGACGAATCCGCGATGAAAGACTCCGCCATGAAATTATGCGCATCGGAGTTCGTTCCAAAACAGATATATGTATATCCTATATTGAAGGGATAGCAGACCCTGATCTAGTCAATATCATAAAAAAAGAACTAAAAGCTATCAAAATTGACGGCCTTCCTATGGGTGACAAAGTAGTGGAAGAGTATATTGTCAAGCAGGGAAGCAACCCATTTCCGCTCGTCCGCTACACCGAAAGACCGGATGTAGCAGCTGAACACCTTTTTGAAGGCCATGTTATTATAATTGTGGATGCTTCCCCGAGTGTTATAATTACACCGACTACAATGTTTCATCATGTTCAGCACGCGGAGGAATATCGGCAGGCGCCTTTTATCGGTTCGTATCTGCGCTGGGTGCGTTTTTTCGGAATGATTGCTTCTATGATTATTCTGCCGCTCTGGCTGCTGGCTGTACTTGATCCATCAATTCTTCCTGATAACCTGGATTTCATCGGTCCGAAGGAAAAATCCAATATTCCAATAGTAGTACAGATTATTCTCGCAGAGCTTGGTATCGAGCTGTTACGCATGGCTGCAATTCATACGCCATCGCCTCTTGCCACAGCATTAGGTCTCGTGGCTGCCCTCTTAATAGGTGAAATCGCTGTGGAAGTAGGACTATTCACTTCAGAAGTTATATTATATGTAGCAGCCGGGGCAATTGGCATCTTCGCTACCCCAAGTTATGAACTCGGTTTAGCTATTAAAATTCTCAGACTTGCATTGATTTTAATTGTAGCAGCCTTTGGGAAAATTGGCTTTATAATTGGAGCCACTCTCTTATTTATTTCGCTTGTCAGGATAAGGTCATTGAATAAACCATACCTGTGGCCGATCCTTCCATTTGATGCGTCAGGGGCATGGCAGATCATTATGAGGACCACCGTGCCAAGCATGCGCAGAAGACTCAGAATTGTTAACCCTCAGGATTCTGTAAGGCAATCCTCAGAATAAATAATGAAGTCAATATTCTTTTCTTTTTATCAGGCTGAAATGATGCTAAAATGTATACATTCATTTTAGGTAGTGGTAAGGGGAGAAGAAGATGTTTTTGCATGGAACAAGTCAGGTGAATGAACTTGGCCATCTGGAAATCGGCGGTGTAGATACCGTTGAAATTTCCAAAAATTTTGGAACACCTGTTTACGTATATGATGTAGAATTAATCCGCCAGCGTGCAGCAGGATTTAAGAATGCTTTTGAAGAAGCAGGCGCTTCCTATCAGGTTGCTTACGCGAGTAAAGCCTTCAGCTGCATTGCAATGGTTCAGCTTGCAGAAGAGCTGGGGCTCAGCCTGGACGTAGTATCCGGAGGAGAATTGATGACAGCTCACAAAGCTGGATTCCCTATGGACAGAGTTCATTTTCACGGAAATAATAAAAGTGAGGAAGAGCTTGCATTAGCCCTGAAGCTCGGCATTGGATGCATCGTGCTCGATAACTTTTACGAGCTGAATATGCTCGCACGACTGGCAGGCTCCGAACAAACAAAGGTGGATGTGTTGATACGGACCACACCAGGGGTAGAGGCTCATACACATGAATATATTTCCACTGGCCAGGAGGATTCAAAGTTCGGGTTTGATTTAAACAGCGGTCAGGCTGATCAGGCCATACGCCTCATTCAAAAGGAAAAAAGTCTCCATCTAAAAGGTGTTCATTGTCATATAGGATCGCAGATATTTGATACGAGCGGGTTTATAATGGCTGTGCAAAAGCTGTTTGTACATTTCAAAGAGTGGAAAGAAAAGCATGCTTTTGAACCGGAAGTTTTTAATGCAGGTGGCGGATTCGGTATCCGCTATGTAGAAGGCGATGAACCGTTGCTGCCTGAAGAATACGTAAAGGATTTAATTAAGGCAGTCCGTCAGGAAACAGAGCGGGCTGATTTATCGATGCCGGAAATTTGGATAGAGCCAGGCCGTGCCATCAGCGGGGATGCCGGTACCACTCTTTATACGATCGGCTCTAAAAAAGATATACCAGGCATACGCCGCTATGTTTCGATTGACGGCGGCATGACGGATAATATAAGGCCTGCTTTATATCATGCGGAATATGAAGGACTTCTGGCAAACAGGGCGAATGAAAAAATTGAAGACAATTTTGCTGTTGCAGGTAAATGTTGTGAAAGCGGCGATATGCTGATCTGGAAGCTGCCTCTTCCGGAGGTGCATCATCAGGATATTCTCGCAGTATTTTGTACAGGTGCCTATGGTTATTCGATGGCAAACAACTATAACCGTCTTACAAAGCCTCCTGTTGTTTTCGTCGAGAATGGAAAAGCACAGCTTGTGGTCAGAGGTGAGTCGATCGAAGATTTGCTGCGGAATGATCTTCCGCTGAAGCAAATAGAAAAAGTATGATAAAATAATGCAGGTAAGAATGAATTTGAGAAAGGTGTGCTGATTGCAATGACAAAAGGAAGTATTTCATTTGAAAATGGAGAGAAAATAGAGATTGAGTTTTTTCCGGAAGAAGCACCGGGAACTGTAGAAAACTTTCAATCTCTTGCTGATAAAGGGTTCTATGATGGATTAACATTCCACCGTGTAATTCCTGGCTTTGTGGCGCAGGGAGGCTGCCCGAACGGAAATGGCACAGGCGGTCCTGGATATACTATTAAGTGTGAAACGGAAGGGAACTCTCATAAGCATCAGCGCGGTTACCTTTCGATGGCCCATGCAGGAAAGGATACAGGTGGAAGTCAATTTTTTATTCTTTTTGACCAACAGCCGCATCTCGATGGAGTTCATACTGTCTTCGGAAAAGTGACTGAGGGCCTTGATACGGTTGACCGCATCCAGCAGGGTGATGTCATGAAGGAAGTTAAAGTCTGGGAAGAATAATTATTAAGCAGGGACGGATGCAGGTAACAGCATTCGTCCTTTTCATATTTCATAAAAGGTCTGCCATGCTGTGATGTACAATAAGAACAGGTTAGATATTGTGAAGAATCTTCTATCAGGAGGGAGTATTGATGAAGGAAAAGGTAGGAAACTGTGCTGATTGTCATGTGGCAGTGTATTGTATGGATGGTTTTTTAAATGGTGTGATAACGGATAGTAAAAGAGTTTTATGCTTTTCCTGTGCAGAATCAGCAAGAGCTGAGAAAAGCTAAGATAGTTGACGCCGTCGACTATGAAAGGATAAGATAGCGGTACAACTTAACATGAGCAGTTTCCTTCGGGGTCAGGTGAAATTCCGAACCGGCGGTGATAAGGTGCAGATCAGTGCCTTTTAGTCCGTGACCCGCATGAACATTTGTTTTTGCGGTGGATCTGGTGTAAATCCAGAGCCGACAGTTACAGTCTGGATGGGAGAAGGAAAGCAGTGTTCAGCAAGCTGGCAGGGAGACAGCTGTGTCTTTGTCATACTTTCATAAAGGTTTCCGCTGAAAGATGAAAGTATAAAAATACAGTATTCCTTTGAACGGAGACAGTCAGTTATAAATACCCTTACGTTCTCCAGTTTATTACCAGCCTTATAAGAGGCTTATTCGAGCACGCTTTTAATCCCCGGAGAGGAGTTTCTTTTCCGGGGATTTTTATTTGTACTTTTAAATCAACTTTAAAAGTACTTTCTGAATATAAAACAAGAAGACGACCCCAGCTGAAGCTTTCGTCTTTTGGACATCGCGGCAGGCTATTTTTTCTGAGTGTTAATAAAAGGAATGAGATGAAGCTATGACAGACGAATCGTATATGAGACTGGCAATGGAGCTGGCGGCAGGGACCGAGGGGCAGACTTCTCCTAATCCTTGTGTAGGAGCGGTGGTGGTAAAAGACGGCCGCATCCTTGGTGTTGGTGCCCATTTAAGGGCGGGCACGGAGCATGCGGAGGTCCACGCATTGACAATGGCAGGTGATAATGCAGGAGGCGGCACGATTTATGTGACACTTGAACCGTGCAGTCATTTTGGAAGAACACCGCCCTGCGCCGATCTTATAATAGAAAAAGGGATTAAACGTGCGGTTATTGCGGTGGTCGATCCGAATCCGGAAGTAGCTGGTAAAGGAGTTAATAAGTTAACGAAAGCAGGGATCACTGTAGAGACGAATATATTGAAAGAAGAGGCAGAATGGCTGAACCGCAGGTTTTTTCATTATATTCGCAGCGGTACACCATATGTTACGTTAAAGGCTGCTGCCTCTCTGGATGGAAAAACAGCTACAAAAACGGGTGAAAGTCAATGGATTACCAGTATAGAATCCCGAGAAGACGGACACCGCCTCCGCCACGTTCATGATGCCATTCTAGTTGGCTCCGGTACATTGGCGGCTGATAATCCTTCGCTGACCACAAGAATCCCGAACGGTGGCAGCAACCCCGTCCGAGTGATCCTTGATACGAGCCTCTCTATTTCTGAAGAATCATCAATAATTGTGGATAAAGCAGCACCGGTCTGGGTGTTTTGCGGCATGGAGGCTGAAGTGGAAAAGGAACAACAACTGCTGGAACTCGGGGTGAAGATATTCCGAATGTCTTCCTCTTCCATCCGAATACAGGATGTGCTCCATAACCTTGCCAGGGAGAATATTATGTCCCTGTATGTGGAGGGCGGAGCAACGGTTCACGGCAGTTTTCTTGAAGCAGGTGCTATACAGGAGGCCGTTTTTTATTTAGCTCCCAAGCTTATTGGGGGAAAAGGCGCCCCTTCGGTTATTGAAGGTAACGGAGCAGCAGAAATGGCAGAAGTGATGGACCTGGATATTAAAAAAATAGAACGGATCGGGCCGGATTTGAAAATTACCGCCCTACCCCGAAGTGAGGAATGAAAAAATGTTTACAGGTATTATAGAAGAAAAAGCATCCGTTGAAAATATAAAAGACACGGGGGAAACGCTGGTATTAACTATTTTGGCTACGAAAATTATGAGTGACATAAACATTGGCGACAGCATAGCCGTCAACGGCGTCTGCCTTACAGTCACCTCATTTTCAGAAACCTCCTTCACAGTCGATGTGATGCCTGAAACAGTTAAGGCGACCAGCTTAAGAATGCTCCAAAAAGGGTCGGCCGTCAATGTAGAGCGGGCAATGCCTGCAGATGGAAGGTTCGGAGGTCATTTTGTCTCCGGGCATGTAGACGCAGCCGGCTCCATTGCGGAAATAATCCCGCATGAGAACGCAGTATATGTGAAGATTAAAGTTCCTGCTCAATATATGAAGTATTTAACATATAAAGGATCTGTAGCTGTCGATGGCATTAGTCTTACGATATTTGGAGTGAATGATGCAGAGGAGCTGCTGACTCTTTCCATCATTCCCCACACATGGAAGGAAACCGTGTTGGGTGAAAAAAATCCTGGAGATTCAGTTAATATTGAATGCGACATGCTTTCAAAGTATACTGAGCGAATTTTAGCGGGAGTGGAAGGTAAAGAAAATAGCGGGCTTACAGCAGGTGTTCTTGAGCAGAATGGCTATAAATAAATTTACGTGGAAAGAAGGAACACAGTATGGCAGAAAAGAAAATTTTTGATCCGATTGAAGAGGCCATTTATGAATTGATGCAAGGGCACACTGTCATTGTATGTGATGATGAAGACAGAGAAAATGAAGGCGATTTTGTGGCTCTCGCTGATAAAACAACGGCGGAGTCAATCAATTTTATGATTAGATACGGGAGAGGGCTTGTTTGTACACCTATTTCCGAGGAACTTTCAAAAGAACTGGAGCTTGTTCCGATGGTTGATCATAATACAGACCCTCACGGAACCGCTTTTACGGTCAGTATTGATCATAAGTCTACTACAACAGGGATTTCAGCTAGTGAAAGAGCTACTACCATTCAAGAGCTTCTTCGCCCTGGCAGTAAAGCCCAGGATTTTAAACGGCCGGGTCATGTGTTTCCACTGATTGCTAAAAATGGTGGAGTGCTGAGAAGAGCTGGTCACACGGAAGCAGCGGTGGATCTGGCAAGACTTTCAGGTTCAGTACCTGCAGGTGTGATCTGCGAAATAATTAAGGATAATGGAGAGATGGCCAGGGTCCCTGATTTAAGAAAAATTGCTGACGAACATGAGTTGAAAATGATTACAATTAAAGATTTGATTCAGTACCGCCACAAAAAAGATAAGCTCGTCAAAAAAGAAGCTGAAATTAAGCTGCCGACTGATTTTGGCGAGTTTAAAGCTTACGGCTATACGTCAGTTGTTGATGACAAAGAAAGCATAGCTCTTGTTAAAGGCAATATTCTCCCTGAGGAACCGACGCTTGTCCGTGTACATTCAGAATGTTTAACAGGGGATGTTTTTGGATCCCACCGCTGTGATTGCGGTCCGCAGCTGCAGGCAGCTCTGCAGCAGATTGAAAAAGAAGGGAAAGGAGTTCTTCTTTACATGAGGCAGGAGGGCAGAGGAATTGGGCTTATAAACAAAATGAAAGCCTATCAGCTCCAGGAACAAGGCTATGACACGGTAGAAGCAAATGAAAAGCTCGGTTTTAAGCCGGATCTGCGTGATTATGGTATAGGTGCTCAAGTGCTGCGTGATTTAGGAATCAGTAAAATGCGGCTTTTAACGAACAATCCGAGAAAAATTACAGGGTTGAAAGGCTATGGGCTCGAAGTAGTAGAAAGAGTGGCCCTTGAGCTTCCTTATAACAAAGATAATGAGAGTTACTTGCGGACTAAATATGATAAGCTTGGTCATATGCTTCATTTTTAATATTGAACAAGAGAAATTGTGAGAAGGAGTTATGTCAGTATGGGCAATGTTTACGAAGGAAATCTAGTTGGAACGGATCTTAGAGTTGGAATTGTTGTCGGCAGATTTAATGAGTTTATAACAAGCAAGCTTCTTGGCGGGGCAGAGGACACCCTGATACGACATGGGGTTAAAAAGGAAGATATTGATACTGCCTGGGTTCCGGGGGCCTTTGAAATTCCATTTGCGGCAAAAAAATTAGCAGAATCAGGAAAATATGATGCGATTATTACGTTAGGGACGGTTATCCGCGGCTCAACACCTCATTTTGATTACGTTTGCGGAGAAGCTGCCAAAGGAGTTGGAGGACTTTCACTGCAGACCGGTGTTCCGGTTATTTTCGGGGTGCTGACCACAAACACTATAGAACAGGCGGTGGAACGTGCCGGTACAAAAGCAGGCAATAAAGGTGCCGAAGCTGCCTCCGCAGCGATTGAGATGGCAAACCTTGATAAATTCTTTTAAAAAGAGTACACTATGAGCATATGAAGAGCATGGCGGTAAAACGTCATGTTTTCCTTATGCTTTCTTTAAATAAAATTAGGCGAAACATTGCGGCTTCAACCGTATACAATGCTAAGGGTGAACGTCATAGGTTCTGCCAATAATTTCTCTTTTTGATGAGGGATGGTTCTAATGTTAATGAAATTTAAATCGGCATATAAGAAAATCGCAATGGGGTTATTATCATATATGCCGGAAGAAAAAGATGTAAAAAAACTGCAGGAAACGATAAAACAGTATGAAGAACATGAGAATTGTCAATTGTACCTATGGAAAGAAGGCGAAGATATCGTCGGAGTAATGGGACTTCATTTTTATGGGGATGGAACGGCTGAATTAAAGCATTTATGTGTGAATCCCTCGTACAGGGAAGAAGGTATCGGTAGAACGATGGTGCAGACGATTAAAGAAAGGCTTGATCTCAGTCTGGTCGGCTGCGATCAAACGAAGGAATTTCTGGAGACTTGTGAAAAGCGGGAAACAGATGAAGTGAATTCTTAATTTAAAAGCTGTCCAGGTTGATTTATTAGCCACCGGACAGCTTTTTTTTCTTTCGTATTAACCTCTGTGCTTCTCGTTCTTCAACCACGTCTGTCCGGTCTCGTAGTATATGGCGGTGAATCAGAAAGCTGTTTGATAAATCACTTTCAGATCTCCATGCCGCCCCAAGTTCCACGCTTTTTCTACAGCAGAGTGTGACGAGGTCTGAATCGGTCAGAGGAATGTTGATGTCCTGGTAGCGCACGCCCCGGTGTATGTCGAGTTTTCGCTGCTGAATCAGCAGAAGCAGTTTTTCTACATCAATAGCAAGCGCTTTTAGAGGCTCTTTCTCTTCGCTGATAATTTTTTCAGCTCTGTTCATCATTCGTTCTGCTCCGACAATATTTTGGCGGCGCTCATGATATAATGCTACTGCAAGCTGAATCAAACCGGCCCAGTGCTTTTTCCTTTCAGAAGGAGGGGCAGCCTTCCAATGATCTTCAAGAATTTCATGGCATTCAAAGTAGTCGCGAACACTGTGAAACTGGACAAGAAAATCGATATAAGCAGTTGGGTACATGAAGCCTTCTCCTTTCAGTTCCATTTATCGAATCAATTGTAACATATATTTTTTTAAATTATCTGCAGCCGGCTCTGGCAGAAGAGGATGAAGCTTGTTATAGTACATAGTGAACATACGAGAAAGTTCTGACAGGCCTGTCTGAAAGAGGGGAGTAAATAATGAACAGATATAATGTGAAAACGGAAGCGTTTGAAGGTCCTCTTGATCTTTTACTCCATCTCATTCATGAAGCAAAGGTTGATATTCAAAATATTCCAGTGGCACCGATCACCAGGCAGTATCTAGAGTATGTTCACGCGATGCAGGAACTCGAGCTTGATGTTGCTAGCGAGTATTTAGTGATGGCTGCCACTCTGCTCGAAATCAAAAGTAATATGCTGCTGCCGGGAGATACAGAGCTTCAGGAAGAATTGCTGCCTGAGGAAATGGAGGAAGACCCGCGCGAAGGCTTAATGGCGAAACTGATAGAGTATCAAAAATATAAACAGGCTGCCGCGGTATTAAAAGATAAAGAAAAAGAAAATAAACGCCATTACACAAAGCCTCCCACGATTATCGAGCAGAATGACCAGGCAGGAAAACTTCCTGAAGGGGTCACTTTAATCGATATGGTGGAAGCCTTCATGAAAATGAAGGAACGAATCAAATACCAGGCACCAAAAACAACTACAGTTCGTTCTGATGAAATAAGTATTGATGAGCGAATGACAGAGATATTATCCACACTTCCTGCAGCAAATGAAAGCAAGCGTTTTTCTGCATTGTTTCCTGTAAAAGAAAAGTCTCATATCGTCATTACATTTTTAGCAATTCTTGAGCTGGTAAAGAATGGAGAAATTATTTGCATTCAATCTGGTAACTTTGATGATTTTACAGTCTGCCGGACAGAGGAGGGAGTAGCGAGAGATGCATGATAAAGAAATAGAGGACATTCTTGAAGCACTTCTTTACGTATGCGGAGACGAAGGTTTGTCTATACAGGATGCAGCGAGAGTTCTCGAACTCACTGAGGATGATGCCTCGAATGTATTATTGAGCTGTAAAGAAACGGCGTTTAATGTAAACAGAGGTTTACAAATAAAGCAGGCAGGCGATCGCTTCTTTTTTATTTCCCATAAGAAAGCTGCACCTTATATTGAGAAGCTTGCAGAAATCCCGGAGCGTTCAGCTCTTTCTCAGGCTGCCTTAGAAACACTGTCCATAGTCGCCTATAATCAGCCTGTAACAAGGACGGAGGTCGACGATATCAGAGGAGTTAAGTCAGAACGAGCAATGCAGACACTTTTGCAGAAAGCCTTAATCGCAGAAGCGGGAAGAGCTCAGAAAACCGGGAGGCCGATCTTATATCAAACGACAAACCGATTCATGGAGTATTTTGGAATTAGCTCATTAGAAGAGCTTCCTGAACTCAGCACGACAGATAATGAAGAAAAAGCAAACGACGCCGATTTATTTTTTGACAGTTTGTCTTTTTCTAATAACGAATCTACTTCTTAATAGGTTTGAAGATACAGCGGGAAGCTGCCGGTCCACTCTGCATAAAGAATTCTGTCAATGGATGGAATGTCATGTTGATATATATCCTGAAGGAGCTCTTCTTTTGATGGTTTAATTTCTTTCAAATTATCTTCCACCCACTCCCCGTCTAATATTACTGCAATAGGAAGAAATTCAGGCGGCGGCAGCTCAGTGAAGACATCTTTTTTCGTCAGGGCTGATGCTTCTGGTGTTTTGATCACACTAATAGAGCCGTTCGCTTCGAGAATGGCGAAATGAACATCCTTCAAAGAAAATACGTCTTTATCCCGTAAAAGGTGCTGAAGCTGATTTAAATCTAACTTATTTTGTTTTAACGAGTCATAATTTAATTTTCCTTCTCGAATAACGATGGACGGACGCCCTTCAAGAAGACTGCGCGTTCGTTTTATTTTTTGGGTGAATTGTTCCACACATGCTATCAGCATAGCCCATAATGTAATAGCAAACAATATATAGACCAAACCTATTTTAGCATCGTAAATGGCATTCCCGACCAATTCTCCGAGCACGAGGGCAGAAATAAAATCAAAAGGTGTCAGCTGGCTGATTTGTGTCTTTCCCAAAATTTTTGTTATTAGCAGCAGTGCAAAGAAGCCAACCGTTAATTCTGCTGATAGCTGGAGCAATTCCGCTGCCATTCTTTTCGCCTCTTTTCCATATCTTATCCTTTCTTATAATGGTCAATTATTCTAAATTTACACAAAAAACCACCTTTCCTTAAGCAGACAGTAAGAAAGGTGGTAATCTAATTTATTTATTAATTTTGTCGAGGCCATTTGGATTTGATGGATTTCGCTGTCTTTGTCCCCTTCTCTTCCGGTAAAAACCTTTTTAAAATGCCCGCTATCAGTCAGCCAGAACGAAAATTTATAAACCGCGTAAGCATCGAAAAAGGCTTCGATATGATTAGTTTTTTCAGCTCCCAGCATCTTGAATAGGTGAATGGGAATAGCCGCTGTCAACTGCTGCATCTTCAATAGTCTGTGGGTGAATAGTTTTCCTCTGTTTATGTACACTGTCGCGAATCTGCCATGCTTACATGAAGATATGATGAATCGTTTCTTCAGCTATCACCTCCGAATTATCTCTTTCCTGTTTATTTTTCAGCAATTCCAACATGAGGTTTTTTTGAAATATTCGATATATCACCACAGTGATAAGTAATACAAATAAAATGGCAGTGATACCAAATATTTTCCAAATAAGTAAATACAATTCTTTTATCCTCCTACTTTAATGACATAAATATGGAATTTCTATTTCATACTAAGAAGGCACAGAGTGATGGAAGGAAGGTAATCATGCTGACAAAACCAACCTGCGTTTCAATAATTGTATTATTTTGTTTTATTTTAACATCCGCCTGCAGCCAGGACAGCACTGCAGCACCAAATGATCAAACTGCTGAACAAGCAATAAAAAAGCTGGAGGAACTGGAACCGGTTACGCATGCTTATGCAGTACATTATAAAAACAAGCTATATGCTGCCGCTGAAGTGAAACAATTGGACCGTTTCAGGTTAAAACCAATCAGCAAAGATGCAGAAGAATTACTGAAAAAAGAATGGAAGAATGAAAAGATAGCATTTTCCACAGACCAAAAAGTAATTTTGGAAATTAATGAACTCAATGAGGACTTGCAAAATAAAAGTCTCGGTGAAAAGAAGATCAATAAACGCCTGAAAAAAATAAAAAGATTCACCAAAAAAATGTAAGGAGGCGAGGTGAATGAATCAAAATCAAAACAAAGAGCAATTTATGAAAACATATCAGTCCCTCTCATCTGAAATGGAGCCCAAACGACCTCTTCTTCGAAATTGTACGATTGCTTTTTTCTTTGGAGGGCTATTGTGCGTATTCGGTCAAGCCATAAAAATGTTTTTCATTTATAATTTTAATTTTAACGAAGAAACAGCCGGCGATCCAACACTAGCTGTACTTATTTTTATTGCTGTCCTGCTAACGGGGTTTGGAGTTTATGACAAAATTGCCCAATTTGCCGGTGCAGGTACAGCCGTTCCAGTGACTGGCTTTGCTAACACCATGGCCAGCGCTGCGATGGAATACCGTACAGAAGGGCTCGTGCTTGGGACGGGAGCGAATATGTTTAAGCTTGCAGGTCCTGTAATCGTATTTGGCACCACTGCAGCGTTTGTCGTGGCGCTCATCAAATATATCTGGAATATTTTCATGGGGGGATAACAATGCTGCAAGGGAAACAATCCTGGGTATTTGAGAATACCCCTGTAATAACAGCCGCCGGCACCGCGGGAGGGCCATTTGAAGCAGAGGGAAGACTCACAAGTGATTTTGATTATTTTTTCGATGACTTATGGATGGAAGAGAAAAGCTTTGAAAAAGCGCAAAAGCGTTTGTTTGAAAAAGCCTGTGAGACAGCCATTACAAAGTCCGGCCTTAAGGAAAGTGATATACAATTTGTTCTATGCGGAGATTTGATCAATCAAATGACGTCTTCGAGCTTTGCCTGCCGTACATTATCTATCCCATATATTGGATTATTTGGGGCATGCTCTACGTCGATGGAAGGTCTTGCGCTAGCAGGCTTCATCATTAACAATAATGGAGCGGATTATGTGTTGACAGGCACTTCAAGTCATAATGCAGCGACTGAAAAGCAATTCCGCTACCCAACGGAATACGGTTCTCAAAAACCACCGACTTCTCAATGGACAGCAACAGCAGCCGGCGCGGTGATTGTCTCCAAAAATGGAACTGGACCTTCAGTGACTGCAGCAACCGTCGGCAAAGTAATTGATATGGGATTAAAGGATCCATTCAATATGGGAGGTGCGATGGCACCTGCAGCAGCGGACACAATCGAAGCCCACTTTAATGACTTAAATCGCGGACCGGATGATTATGATCTAATAATTACCGGTGACTTAGGAAAAGTGGGGAATTCTATCTGCCAGGAATTGTTAAAGGAAAAGGGTTATCAGGTATCCGAGAAAAAATTTAACGACTGCGGTATGCTGCTTTACAATGAAGATCAGCCAGTACAGGCTGGAGCAAGCGGCACTGGATGCTCTGCTTCGGTCGTTTACGGACATATATTGAATCGTCTTAAAAACCGTGAATTGAATAAAATACTGGTTGTTGCAACTGGCGCATTGCTAAGTCCCCTCTCCTATCAACAGAAAGAATCGATTCCATGTATTGCTCATGCAGTCGTAATAGAAAATAAAGGGGAGGTACGATAATGACGTTTTTATGGGCTTTTCTTATCGGTGGTGCGATTTGTGTTATCGGGCAGCTGATGATGGATGTTATCAAACTGACACCTGCACATACTATGACAGCGCTGGTGGTAGCTGGGGCAATTTTAGATGGGCTGGGGTTATATGAACCACTTATTGACTTTGCCGGCGCCGGTGCCACTGTTCCGATTACAAGCTTTGGTAATGCGCTTGTGCACGGAGCCATGTCAGAGGCGGAAAAACATGGAATTATCGGAATTATAGGCGGCATTTTTGAAGTAACGAGTGCAGGTATCTCTGCTGCCATTATATTTTCATTTTTTGCAGCTTTATGCTTTAAACCAAAAGGATAGCTTGCAGCGCCGAAAATGGTACAATGTACTGTTTTCGGTTTTTTTATCATAAGAATAAGGCCTGTACATAGATTTAGATAACAGCACATAAATTTTTGAAAGCCGGGGTGGCTCATGAAAATTTCTATCTTTTTATTCAGCTTTTTATTATGCTTTTTATCAATTGTTACGGACGTAAGAGCTGCCGCCCCGCCGGCAATTGAAACTTCTGCTCAGCAGGCGGTTTTAATGGAGCAGGACAGCGGCAGAGTTCTGTATGCAAAAAATGAACACGAACCTCAAAAAATTGCAAGCATCACGAAAATTATGACAGCCCTGCTTGCGATCGAATCGGGGAAAATGAAAGAAACTGTAGAAGTTAGTAACAATGCCTCAGGAGTAGAAGGCTCATCCTTATATTTAAAACCAGGGGAGAAAATACAATTAAAAGATTTAACCTACGGGCTTATGCTTCGTTCAGGGAATGATGCTGCTGCAGCTATAGCTGAACACGTCGGTGGAAGTATGGATGGTTTTATATACATGATGAATGAAAAAGCCAGTGAACTTGGTATGAATAATACTCAATTTACTAATCCTCATGGGCTTGATGATGGTGATCAGCATTACTCATCTGCATATGACATGGCTCTGCTCATGCAATATGCGATGAATAATAAAACGTTTCGTGAAATTTCAGGGACGGAATCGTACAGAGCACCACAAGAGGGAGAAGAGTGGGACAGAATATGGAATAATAAAAATAAACTTTTGACTTCTTTATATGAATATTGTACGGGAGGAAAAACAGGGTATACGAAAAGTGCGGGAAGGACTCTGGTGACAACAGCAGAAAAAGATGGTCTATCTCTTATTGCAGTCACCTTGGATGCTCCCTCTGACTGGAACGATCATACCTCCATGTTTGAATGGGCGTTTGAGCACGTAAAAAAGCAAGAATTAGCTAGTGAAAATGAAAAAATTACAATCGGGAGCACTGAATACACCGGGACGTTATACCTGCCTTATACCTTGACATATCCAGTTATTTCAGATGGAAATGAAACTTTTAAGCGCAAAATGTCTGTAAGCCGTGAATTTATGGAAAAAACAGACGCTGGTGCCGTTGGAGAAATGAAATGGTATCTGAATGAAGAACAGATCCACTCAATGCCAATTATGTATGAACCAGAAATAAAAGAAAATAATGGGTTTTGGAAAAAGCTGCTTCCTTTCTTCGTCAAAGGGGGAGACGCTGCATGATTCACGCGATCTGGCTTGGGATGTTTATCATCGGAATTGTGACAGCCATGTTCACAGGACGTATGGAAGAAGTGTCGCAGGCTATTTTGACTGGAGCTGAAAAATCTGTCACGATCTGCTTTGGATTAATCAGCGTTATGGTATTTTGGCTCGGTACGATGAATGTAGCCCAAAAAAGCGGGTTAATGAATGGGATAACGAAGCTGATGAAGCCACTGGCCACAAGGCTTTTCCCGGAAATCCCCGCCGATCACCCCGCCATGGGCTATATCTTATCGAATATGACGGCGAATATGATGGGGCTCGGGAATGCAGCTACTCCGCTCGGAATTAAGGCCATGAAAGAAATGAAGGAAATCGACAACGTAACTGACAGGCCGAGTCGGTCTATGGTTACTTTTCTTGCAATAAACACAGCAAGTCTCACATTGATACCAACCACAGTAATTGCTGTGCGGATGAATTACGGATCGGCGGCCCCCGCTGAAATTGTCGGCACAACAATTCTTGCCACTGCGTGTTCTACCGTTGCAGCAATTAGCATTGACCGCTTTTTTTATTATAGAAGAATAAAAAGAGAGATGCGGATATGACTGGCATCGCAACCTTTTCGCAGTGGCTCATTCCAATGTTACTACTGATTGTTTTTGTACATGCGGCAATTCGCAGGGTCTCTGCCTATGAAAGCTTTGTAGAGGGAGGAAAAGATGGATTTCAAATAGCAGTCTCTCTCATTCCTTATCTGGTCGGCATGTTTACCGCAATATCTGTATTCCGGGCCTCTGGTGCAATGGAATTGTTAATAAGCGCGGTGAACCCGCTGCTTTCTTTTGTGGGAATTCCATCAGAAATAGTACCTCTGGCATTGCTGAGACCCATATCGGGAACCGGCGCACTTGGAATGATGAGTGATATGTTTGCCTCTTACGGTCCGGATTCATTTATCGGCCGACTGGCTTCCACGATGCAGGGGAGCACTGATACCACCCTATATGTGTTAACCGTGTATTTCGGCGCTGTCGGAATACGTCATGCAGGTGATGCTTTAAAGGTAGGTCTGCTGGCAGATGCAGCAGGTATTATTGCATCCATCATTATCGTCAGCCTTGTATTTGCATAATCGATGGAGAAAGCCATCATTTATTGTTGTTTTCGAAAAATAACCGCTCGCTTTCCATGGGCGCCGCCTCAGCTCCCCAATCGTCAAGTTCAGGAAGGGAGATAACCGGAGAGGCCAATGGGAAGTTGGTCTAGTTTAGCAATGACGCTTCCCCGTCCCATTTGGATGTCCAGGTTGTAGCGAAATGTTTTGACGGAGCTGATTACAAAAGTTCATAGGTCACAAGCAGTCCAGACTGATTCAGTAGAATCGTCTGGATTTTGCAATAAATAATTTACTTTTGTTACGGTCTCGATTTTCTCCTCAAACTTGTGAATTAAAACTCTAATGAGTATGATGGACAATGAGGTGAAGGAAATGGAAAGATTGCAAAAGGTTATAGCCCATGCCGGAGTCACATCACGCCGTAAAGCGGAAGAGTTTATAAAAGAAGGAAGAGTTCAGGTAAATGGAAAGGTTGTCAAAGAGCTGGGGACCAAAGTTTCTCCTCAGAACGATACAATCGAAGTAGACGGCGTTCCAGTAGATAAGGAACAGCCTGTTTATTTTTTGCTTTATAAACCGAGGCAGGTCATATCAGCTGTAAGCGATGACAAACAAAGAAAGGTAGTGACCGACTTTTTTGAAGATGTCGCAGAGCGGATTTTTCCAATCGGCCGTCTTGATTATGATACGTCGGGATTGATTTTACTTACCAATGATGGGGAGTTTGCCAATAAAATGATGCATCCGGCAAGTAAAATACAGAAAACTTATATTGCGAAAGTAGAAGGCAAACCGGATAAGCAATTATTAAAAAAGCTGGAAAAAGGTATTGAAATCGACGGAAGAAAAACCGCTCCTGCAAAAGTGAAGATAAATTCCGCAAACAGAAAAACGAATTCTTCCATCGTGGAAATAATGATTCACGAAGGGAGAAATCAACAGGTACGGAAGATGTTTGAACACATTGGACATCCAGTGATTAAACTAAAACGTGAGAAATATGCTTTCCTTACACTGGAAAATCTTCATCCGGGGGAGTCCAGACCGTTAAAGCCAATTGAAATTAAAAAATTAAAAGACGCTGCTGTCACATAAGTGTCATAAAAACGAGTCTGCAAACGAATACAGTCTAGCGTTATAATTAAGATATACTGGGGAAAAATGCTAGCATAGGAAGTAAAGGCAGCAATGAGGTGTTCGAATGAAAATAGTGAAGTGCGAATGCGGCCATGAAAATCCTTATGGAACACATTTATGTGAATCCTGCGGAAACCCGCTTATTGAAAAAGATAAAAAAGCTGCCATCGTAGACATGCGTTATGAAGGTGTGGCGCGACGTTCCCAAACGTACAACAAATCAATAGTTGATAAGATATGGAATTTCTTTTCTTCCGTAAAGGTTGGTATATGGATCATTGTCCTGACGCTGATCGCTTCCTCCATTGGAACGATTTTTCCTCAGGAAATGTATATTCCAAATAATGTGAACGCAGCAGAGCACTATCAGGATGAGTACGGACTCGCGGGGCAGCTGTATTATACGCTTGGCTTTCATAATTTATATGGGTCATGGTGGTATATGGCTTTAATTGCGTCTCTGGGCATCTCTCTTATTATTGCAAGCATTGACCGTGTCGTCCCGCTATACCGGGCTTTGAAAATGCAGCGGGTCACAAGAAATGAAGGTTTTTTAAAAAGACAGCGGTTGTTCGGTAAACACACGGTTAGTAATCAGGAGGAGCTTGTAAATAAAGCAGGCGCTGTACTTAAAAAGAAAAAATATAACATACGTGAAGAAAATGGAAATCTTGTTGCGGAAAAAGGACGTTTTGCCCGCTGGGGGCCTTATATTAACCACGTCGGCCTTATAATATTTCTTAGTGGCGCCATGCTGCGTTTTTTTCCGGGTATGTATATAGATGATCTTGTCTGGGTACGAGAAGGAGAACGAGAAGTAGTGCCTGGCACTGATGGCCAGTATTACGTAGAAAACAATGAATTCACTGTGGAAATGTACGATGAAAATGATGAAACATTTGGGCCGGCAATGCAGCGTGCAGGCGGTCCGCAGGTGAAATCCTACCGGACGGACGCCATTTTATACGAACGTACCGGCGAAGGTCCAGCCGGAGTGGACCCGGAAGTAGAAGAAATAAACGAAAAAGATATTACTGTTAATAATCCATTGCGGTTTGATGGTTTTTCCTTATACCAGATGGATTACAAACTGAACGAGCTCAATCAAATGTCGTTTACGATGGATAATAGGGAGACTGGAGAAAGCGTAGGAGAACTGACCATTGATTTATTTGATCCACAGAGTGAATATGAACTCGAGAACGGCTACAAAGTAATAGTTGATTCGTATTTTCCTAATTTTGAATTTGATGACGACGGGGAACCTTCGACTATTTCGAGCATCCCGGACAATCCTGCCTTCATATTTCAAATGATATCACCGGAGCATCCTGATGAGGGTGAATACAGCTTTGTCGGTATACAGCGTAATCAGGATGTGTTTCGAGAAAACGATTATCAAATGACTTTTAACGGTGTTGAAACAAAAGATGTCACCGCCTTAACAGTTAGAAAAGATATGACGCTGCCGTTTATTATAGTCGGCGGTGTGATATTTATGATCGGCTTAATTCAAGGATCCTATTGGTCGCACCGCCGAATATGGATTCAACGCATCGGTGATGAAATCTGGCTTTCCGGCCATGCAAATAAACATTGGGAAACGTTAAAAAAAGATTTTCGATATTTATCGGAACAGACAGGATTACCAGAGCCTGCAGATCAATCTGGATTGAAAGCGGATAGTGATAACAAGAAAGAACAGGAGGGATGAAAACATGGAAGCATGGAGTGGTAATTTACTGCTGACAGCATTTTTCTGTTATTTAGCAGCTACCATTTTCTTTTCGGTGTCTGTCACCGGAAAAAAATGGCGCGATAAACAGGGAGAAATGACCGGTAACCGCTGGGGAAGAATAGGATTCGGCTTTGCGATTTTCGGGTTTGTTCTTGCGGCAGGTTACTTTATAACAAGATGGATGGTAGCCGGACATGCCCCGGTCAGCAATATGTTTGAATATACGACCTTTTTAGGTATTGCGCTGGGGTTTGCTTTTTTAATTCTGTATTTTATCTATAGAACTGATGTACTTGGAATGTTTGCCATGCCGGTAGTTATGCTGATCATTGCTTATGCATCAATTTTTCCTACGGAAGTGGAACCATTGATTCCAGCGCTGCAGAGTAATTGGCTGAAGATTCACGTGACCACCACAGCCCTGGGGCAGGGGATCTTGTCTGTCGGATTTGTTGCGGGCCTGATCTATCTAATCAGAACGGTTGACTTTTCAAAGAAAGGAAAGCAGATTTTCTGGCTGGAATTCATTATGTACAGCATCATCAGTTTATTTGGTTTTATTCTGATTCGTTATATTTTTGGAATGTTTAATTACGAAGCAAGATTTGAATACGTGGATGAAACAGGAGAAGGAGCCGAGATGCTTTACCAGCTCCCTGCTCTGATTGGTCCACATGAAGGTGAACTTACGAGCTCTGGGACAATGGAACCTTTATTCAGTCTTCCTGCATGGATAAGAAGTGATGATACCAATACAGTTATTTGGGCATTAATAACAGGAGTAGTCCTCTATCTGCTGCTGCGATTGATTTTTAGAAAGCCGGTCAGCGGTTCTCTGCAGCCTCTGCTTCGAGGAATTAATCCGGACACAGTAGATGAAGTAAGCTACCGTGCAATTGCAATCGGGTTTCCAGTATTTACATTAGGCGGATTAATCTTTGCGATGATTTGGGCGCAGATTGCCTGGACAAGATTCTGGGGCTGGGATCCTAAGGAAGTCTGGGCATTAATTACGTTTTTATTTTATGCCGCGTATTTACATTTGAGGCTCTCCAGAGGCTGGCATGGTGAAAAATCAGCCTGGCTTTGTGTAATCGGCTTCGCTATTATAATGTTTAACCTGGTGTTTGTTAACCTCGTTATCGCTGGACTGCATTCATATGCATAAAACACGGCTGTTCCTGAAGGGGACAGCCGCTTTTCAAAAATGGTAAACTATTCATAAGATCAGAAAAAGACTCTCGGGAGGATGTTCTCTTATGTCAACTGATGCAAAAATTCTCGTGGTAGATGATGAAGAACGAATTCGAAGGCTGTTAAAAATGTATCTAGAAAGAGAAGAATACGATGTGATGGAAGCAGAGAACGGAGAAGAGGCACTCGATCTCGCTCTTCATCATGAATTCGATGTAATTCTACTTGATTTAATGCTTCCAGGGATGGACGGAATAGAAGTCTGTCAAGAACTCCGTAAAGCAAAAGCCACCCCAGTTATTATGCTTACAGCAAAAGGAGAAGAAGCAAACAGGGTCCAGGGTTTTGAAGTGGGAACTGATGATTATATTGTGAAGCCATTTAGTCCGAGAGAAGTAATTCTGCGTGTAAAGGCTCTTTTAAGAAGAGCTTCTTCTACGAAATTTTTACAGACGGAGACACAGGCAAAGGATATTCTCGTCTTTCCACATTTGACAATTGATAATGACGCCCACAGAGTGACCGTCGATAACGATATCATTGGGCTGACCCCGAAGGAATATGAATTGCTGCTGTATTTAGCGCAATCTCCTGATAAAGTTTTTTCAAGAGAACAGCTCTTAAAAGATGTCTGGAATTATGATTTCTTTGGAGATCTGCGCACTGTGGATACGCATATTAAACGGCTGCGCGAAAAACTGAGTCGTGTTTCCGAAGACGCAGCAGACATGATTTCGACAGTCTGGGGTGTAGGTTATAAATTTGAGGCAGCTGCAAAGTAATGCTGTGGCGGAGTGTTGTAGGGAAGCTTTGGTTTACGATTCTATTATTAGTTTCTGTGGTTCTGCTCATTCTTACGGTATTACTTCTGCAGTTCTTTGAAAGGTTTCATATAACGCAGGCAGAAGAACAGCTCACTAACCATGCAAATGTAATTGTGTCGGTGCTGGAGGAAAATGAAAACACCGACGAAGCATTAAACACCGTAGAACGTATTGCGGGATCTTATAATACAAATGTAGCACTCTATCAAGGGGATAATGCCTGGAAGTCCTCTACAAATACGCGTGGAGCGATTGAACTTCCACTCTCGCTTTTTCCAGAAGACGAACAGCTTCAGAAAGTTCTCGAAAACCGGGAACAAGTGATTACACATGGTGACTTTCCTATTACGGAAAATGGCGAGGAAGTGCATAATGAAATATTTGTCGTAGGTATGCCATTTGAGATGACAAACGGAGAGGAAGGCGCGCTCTATTTGTATCAGTCCCTGGCTGTGATTGAGGATACTACGGGGCAGACAAAACAGATAATTCTGCTTTCAGCAGGCATTGCCATCATACTCACGACAGTCTTTGCCTTTTTTTTATCGACACGAATTACAGCGCCGCTCCGAAAGATGCGGCAGCTGGCTCTTGATGTGGCAAAAGGGGACTTTGAAACGAAGGTACCCATTTTAACGAACGATGAAATCGGACAGCTGGGCAACGCCTTTAATCGCATGGGAAGAGAATTAAATCATAACATTCAAGCATTAAATCAAGAAAAAGAGCAGCTCTCGCTGATTTTGAGCAGTATGGCCGATGGAGTCATTACGATGGATAGAAGAGGCAGCATTATTGTAACAAATCCACCTGCTGACAGATTTTTGCAATCTTCTTATTTTGAAAATAATGACATGGAAGCTTCAAATGAACTGCCCGAAGGATTAAAGAATTTATTTAAGCAGGTTGTCTCTACTGAGCAGGAGCAGTTAAATGAAGTTGATATTCAAGGGAGAAGCTATGCTGTGCTTATGACTCCGCTTTATGATAATCATTTTGTAAGGGGAGTCGTTGCCGTAATCCGCGATATGACGGAAGAACGCCAGCACGATAAACTGCGGAAAGATTTTATAGCAAATGTATCACATGAGCTTCGGACGCCAATATCTATGCTTCAGGGGTACAGCGAAGCAATTATTGATGATATTGCCGCCACGGAGGAAGACAAAAAAGAGATAGGGAAAATTATTTATGATGAATCAATGCGGATGGGCAGGCTGGTAAATGAACTGCTCGATCTAGCCCGTATGGAAGCAGGATTCATTCAACTTAACAAAGAGCTGGTGGATATCTTTCTGCTTAGTGAAAAAATCCATAAAAAATTCCAGGGGCTTGCCAGAGAAGCAGAGGTTGGTTTAAAGATCGTCAAAGATGGCACTCAACCAATGATCGTACTCGACCCAGACCGTTATGAACAAGTGGTCACCAATCTAATTCATAATGCAATTCGGCACACAGAGCCTGGTGGAACTGTTACTTTATACGTGATCACATTCCCTGAAGGTATTCGGATTAAAGTTGAAGACACCGGATCCGGAATTCCGGAAGAAGATCTTCCCTATGTATTTGAGCGGTTTTATAAAGCAGATAAAGCGCGGACGAGAGGAAGAGCAGGGGGGACCGGTCTTGGACTGGCGATCGCAAAAAATATTGTTGAAGCGCATGATGGAGAAATATCTGTACACAGCAGGCTGAAGGAAGGCACTACCTTTCATTTCTTCTTGCCTGCGGAACGCAACGGATGATAGGGGGAATCCTATGAAAGCCTGGTACGAAGAACATTTTCAAGAAGATTATTTACGAGTCTATGACCATCGCGACGAAGAAAAAGCTGCAGCAGAACTGGCTCCGATCATGGAATATGTAGAAATACGCCGAAATATGAAAGCAGTTGATCTTTGCTGTGGTAACGGCAGACACGCAAGGTGGCTGGCAAGAAAAGGGATTCATGTGACAGGGGTTGATTTATCGGCTGCATTACTGAAAAAAGCGATAGATCTGACGAGTGGTCTGCCTGTCAATTATATGCGCGGAGATATTCGAGATATCCCCTTGCTGCAGGAATACGATCTTGCTTTTAATTTATTTACAAGCTTTGGGTACTTCCAGGATGATGCAGAGAATGAGCTTGTGCTGACACGGGCAAATGAAGCCTTGAAGCCGGGAGGGATCTTTATCTTCGACTATCTGAACCCTCTATATGTAGAAAAACATTTGGTGCCTGAGGACAGCCGTAAAACGGATGGACTTATCGTAAGACAGAAAAGAAGTATTCATGCTGGATATGTCCATAAGAAAATTCTTATTCAAGATGGTAACTCCGAGCGTGAATATACTGAAAGAGTAAAATTATACCACCAGGATCAATTGGAGAAGATGCTGCTTCGCAATCAGTTAACCACTCTCCATCGATTTGGTGATTATAATGCAGCCCCATATTCCAGAGAGACTTCTCCTCGTCAGCTGTTTATTTGTGAGAAACAGTCCGGCAAAGGTCATGCATAGAAATTCCTTTTCTTATGAAAAGATTTGTGTATAATATAGGCATACGACCGATAATTTTATAAGGAAAGCTAAAGGTCGCGCCCGGTTAACAGCCGAGCGCGTTAAAAGGGAAATTCGGTGTTAAATTCCGATGCGGTCCCGCCACTGTAATCGCATTTGCTGCAGCCAACTGCCACTGTCCGTTAAGGATGGGAAGGCCGGCCGCGGCTGAAAAAGCGTAAGCCAGGAGACCTGCCTTCAGCTCGGTAATAGACCTTCGAGGATAAGGTGCAGCCGGAATCATGTTGACGAAGTATTGCAATGCCGTCTGTCGACACTCCGCTCTCCTTGAATAAAAGGGGAGCTTTTTTATATTAACCAGCAGCTTTCCTTACATAAACAGCATTCACGGTCGATATACGGGGGAGGAGATAAATAATGAACAAATGGTTGAAAGGAATAAGTACTGCAAGTCTTGCGGTTGTCTTATCAGCATGCGGTGCCTCAGGCGATAACGAAACGGCAGAAGATGATAAGAATGAGGGCGGCACAGAAGAGGTATTTGCTACTATTACTGATGCTTCGGGAGAAGAAGTTGAAATAGAAGAAGAACCTGAACGGATTGTCAGTCTGATTCCGAGTAATACGGAAATTGCCTATTCACTCGGACTTGAAGATAGGATTGTGGGGGTTACTGACTATTGTAATTTTCCAGAAGAAGCCTCTGAAAAACAAAGCATTGGCGGGCTTGATTTTGATTTGGAAATACTACTGTCCCTTGAGCCTGATCTTGTATTAGCTCAAGCTTCATCTGCGCACAGCAATGAAGAAGCCTTTGATCAAATAGAAGAAAGCGGAGCAGAAATATTAATTGTAAATGATGCAAACTCTTTTGAGGAAGCTTATGATTCCATGAATATGATCGGCGAAGCCACCGGCACAGAAGAGGAAGCGGGGGCCATTATAGAGGAAATGGAAGAAGATATTTCTGTTGTTGAAGAGAAAGCCGAAGAAATTGATGAAGAGGAAAGAAAGTCTGTCTGGGTGGAAATCCAGCCTCCACCGGAAATATATACTACTGGTCAGAATACTTTTATGCATGAAATGCTGGAAACCATAAACGCTGACAATGCAGCAGGCGATGAAGAGGGCTGGATTGCTTATAGTGAAGAAGAAGCGGTCGCTTTTAATCCAGATGTCATTTTAACTACTCACGGTGACTACTCGGATGAATCAATAGAAGAGATTTTAGAAAGAGACGGCTGGGAGGATGTGCCTGCGATTCAGGACGAAGAGATCTATAATCTTAATAATGACGCAGTGAGCCGTCCAGGACCGCGGCTTGTGGAAGGTATTGAAGAAATCGCTGAATCGGTGTACCCGAATGTTTTTGCAGAAGAATAAGATAGTACTTACGTATGCTGCCGGAGTATTATTTCTGGCAGCTGCTGTCGTTCTGGGTGTCTCTCTAGGAAGTGTCTCCATTCCATTTTTAACGAGTGCGGAGATTTTAATCAGAAAGCTTTTTCAGCTTCAGATTCCTGCTTCCATTGATACAACCTATGTAAATATAATTATCGATATTCGTTTCCCGAGGGTCCTCCTGGCAGTTTTGGTGGGGGCATCACTTGCGATAGCTGGAGCAGCATTTCAGGGCCTTCTGCAAAATCCACTGGCTGATCCTTATACACTCGGGGTTTCATCAGGCTCCGCGCTTGGGGCAGTTGCTGTATTGTTTTTAGGGTGGAATATTCCTGTGATTGGATCATTTACACTGCCGATTATAAGCATCTGTACAGGATTTTTAACCCTGTTTGGTCTCCTCACCTTTGTCAGGCTGATAGAAAAAAAACTTACGACTGAAACGATTATTCTCGCCGGGATTATTGTCAGTTCGTTTCTCGGCTCTGTCATTTCTCTTATGATTGCATTAACCGGGGATGAGCTGCGTCAGATTATCTCGTGGCTTATGGGAAGCGTTGCCATGAGAGGCTGGGATTATTTTTGGCTGCAGCTTCCGTTCTTTTTCTTTGGTGTTCTATTGCTGATGGCAAATAGAAAAGAATTGAATGCCCTCGTATTTGGAGAAGAAACAGCGATGACACTTGGAGTTAACACAAACATAAGAAGAATTATCATTCTGGCAGGTGCGTCGCTGCTTACTGGATCGGCCGTAGCTGTATCAGGTACTATTGGTTTTGTCGGGCTGGTCATCCCTCATCTCGTGAGGCTTGTCCAGGGACCTGATCATCGGCATCTACTTCCAGTATCAATATTGGCAGGCGGAGGATTTTTAGTTTTGACTGATCTGGCCGCTCGTACCATCATCGCACCGACTGAGCTGCCGATTGGAGTTATTACCGCTATTATCGGTGCCCCAGTTTTTGGGTTATTGTTATTTCATCAGAGGAAAAAGAAGTAGCGGGGAAGGAGGAACAAACGTGCTTTCATTAATAAACGTCACCGGAGGGTACGGGGGCGATCCGATAATTAAAGACATTACCGCCTCCGTTAATACCGGCGAAATATTCGGCATCATAGGGCCTAACGGAAGCGGAAAATCAACACTTCTAAAGATGGTATATGGCGTGCTCAGCCCATTGAGCGGCGAAATCTATGTTGATAACAAGCAGCTTAGTACATTTACTCCTAAACAGCTAGCACGAAAAATGGCTGTACTTCCTCAGCATACTAATACTACTTTTTCATTTTCGGTGAGAGAAATTGTGGAACTTGGAAGATATCCCCACCAAAAGAGCTGGTTTGCTTCCGCTTCCAAAAAGGATCATGAAATGGTGCAATCTGCAATGGAAGAAACGGAGGTCCTTAACTTTGCGCAGAGATCAATGGATGAATTGAGCGGAGGAGAAAAACAGCGGGTTCTTTTAGCCAGAGCTCTAGCGCAGCAGCCTGACATCCTTCTTCTTGATGAACCAACAAACCACCTTGATATTTCCTTTCAAATTAATTTGCTCGATACATTAAAAAAATGGGCAAAAGAGAGAAAAATGACTGTTATAGCGGTCCTTCATGATTTAAATATGGCTTCCATGTATTGTGACAGAATTTTATTGCTCGATAATGGAAAAAAAGCGGCACTAGACAGCCCTGCTTATGTAATGGAAGAAAAGAAGCTGGAGTTCATTTATCAGGCGAGTCTTCATCGAAAAGAGCATCCTTCGATTCCCGCACCTTTAATTTCACTTTCTCCAGGCAGTATTGAGCACAAAATTGATCACTGCATAGATGCCCTGACTTTCAGTTCTACAAATGAACTGGTGCATATACATTCTCCTTATTATTTGAAAACCTTTTCTTCTGCTCTAGTGGGTGCTGGCTTCGGCTGGCATAAAGATTTTGTTAATCGGCATGTGGACAAGATGTATCACGTGGATGACGCAAAGAGGGAATACGAAGACTTTCTTGTCAAGTACGGTTTCGATATAGCAGATACGGCTGCTATGATGACTGCTGCAAACTTAGCAGACGGAGGAAAATATCGGGTGCGCGACGATGAAGGCGACGTTCTGGTCACAGCTACAGCTGGTACCTCGAATGCAGTTGATGCGTCCAGAGCATACGAGAAAAATTTTCAGCTACAGTCGCCGGGCACAATTAATATATGGATTTTCATTCATGGAAATCTTACAGATGCGGCATTTGCACAAGTTATGATGACGGCGACGGAGGCAAAGTCAAAAGTGTTATATGAATATAATATAATTGATGCTGAAACAGGTACAATCGCCACCGGAACTTCAACGGACAGTGTTCTTGTAGCTGCAGCACAGACCGGAAGCTTCTATGAATATGGCGGCACTGCCACTCCCCTGGGAAGAAAGGTTGCAAAAGCCGTTTACCAAAGTGTTGCGCAGGCTGTAGAGCAATACCAGTCGCGTCGAAAGGTATAATAAATGATATTTCTTTATCATGTGGCAGCTATCACTGCCGCTTATCTTCTTGACAAAGGCTTCGGTGATCCTGCTAAAGCGTGGCACCCGGTTATGATGATGGGGAAAGTTATCAGTTTCTTTGATATTAAATTAAACCAGGGCCGTTTCCGTAAATTAAAAGGAGCTTGCGCACTCTGGGCATTACTTTTGATCATCGGGTTTATTTCCTGTTTAATACTATACATGTTGTTCATTCTCCATCCTCTATTATTTATAGCATGTGAAGCGCTGATTATATGGTTAATGATAGGAGGCAGAAGTATGGAGAAGGCGGCAATGTCCATCCAGGAGCCTCTTCAGAATAAAAACATCACAGAAGCACGCAGCAGGACAGCAATGATTGTTTCAAGGGATACAAGTAAAATGGATGAAGAGGGTCTGACCCGCGCTGTACTCGAAAGCATCGGCGAAAATATATCTGACAGTGTTACTGCGCCGTTGTTCTACGCTTTGTTAGGCGGAGCCCCGCTTGCGGTCTGCTGCCGCTTTATAAATACTGCAGATGCCATGACTGGGTATATGACGCCGGAGTACCGACAATATGGCTGGGCGGCTGCAAGAACCGACGACGCTGTTAATTTTATTCCGGCGAGAATTACTGCTTTACTTCTTGCAATAGCTGGAACAACATTAAATTATTCTTCATTTGGGCATTCTTTAAGAGTGATCCATAAACATGCACGAAAACATGAAAGTCCGAACAGCGGTTTCGGCGAAGCTGGGATGGCCGCAGTTCTCAATGTTACTCTGGGAGGAAAAACACCATATAAGCATGGATTGGTGAACCGGCCGTTATTCGGAGATGGGAAAAGGAAGCTGGAACCTTTATTGATAGTAGAAGGTATTCTGATGTGGAGGCGGACGATTTTTTTATTCATAGTTATATGCTGGGTGATAGGAGGGGTTGTTTATGTCTTGGCCTGATCATGGCGCAATGCCGCATCAGTTAAGAACGAAGCTCAATGTCAGCAGTCAAGAGGAAGTGCTTGATTTTAGTGTAAATACGAATCCACTTGGTCCTCCTGCAGAATTGCTGGAAAACCTGAAAGATTGTTTTCAGTATCTAACCTATTATCCTGATCCGGAACAGCTTGAGCTATTGCAAATGATTTCGTATTTTACCGGAACAGAACCAGAGCAGGTGCTGGCAGGTAATGGTGGCGCTGAACTAATTTTCACTACTGCCCGTTTGTTCGCGGGGAAGCGGGTTCTGCTCATAGAACCAGCATTTAAAGAATATGACAAAGCATTGCAGTCTGTTTCTGCAGATATTATGCGTCATATCGTTTATGAAGAAAATAACTGGTCATGGAAATTAGATGATATAGGGGATAAGTTGATCCAATGTGATGCCATTTGGCTTTGTAATCCAAATAATCCTTCCGGAATTTCATTATCACAGGAAGTTTTGGAAGAGCTTATTGATTACTGCGCCTTACACCAGATCATTGTTGTTATAGATGAGGCATTTTATGATTTTCAGCTGCACCCGGCTGATCTGTTGCCTTACATTAGAAATAACGTTCCCCTTCTGTTAATTCGCTCCGTTACTAAAATGTACGCTGTTCCCGCTTTAAGGGCTGGTTATATGCTTGGACCGGACTTTCTTATCAGCGAGCTGAAAGAACTGCTCCCTGCCTGGAATGTAAATATTTTTGCTGAGTATGCTTTGAAGTATGCTGTTTCAGAACATAATCATGTATATAAAACTGCGGAATTCGTTGCAAAGGAAAGAAACAGGTTTCTACAAAAACTAAAAGAATTATATATGGTGCCATTCCCTTCCTCTGTAAACTATTTTTTACTGCGTCATCAGGATTTTTCAGATATGAGTGCGCTGCTCGCTTATCTCGCACGTTCAGAGGTACATGCTCGACATACATATCATTTTCCGGGGCTCTCCGGTCGCTACATTCGAATAGCTGTGAAAACAAAGCAGGAAAATGACCAGCTGGCAGAAATTCTTCAGGGCTGGTGTGAGAGATGCTGATTTTCGTATGTGGTGGAGTTCGAAGCGGAAAAACACTCGTCGGAGAAAATATAGCTGAACATATAACGAACCCTGAGCATGATATTTTGTACCTTGCCGCTGGAATGCCGGTCGATTCTGAAATGATAGAACGTATTGAACGCCATAAGCATAGTAGAAGTCATAAATTAAAAACATGGAAAACAATTGAAAAACCTTACAACCTTCATGAAATTATACCATCCCTTAAGCAGGAAGACACGATATTCTTAGACTGCTTAACCACCTGGCTCGGTAATGAAATGTATGTAAATGGCAGAGATAAAGAACTTGATCTTCCTTTTAACTTACTGAATGATATATCTGAATTACAGCAGAATTCTACACATCTAGTTATAATAAGTAATGATATTTTCATGGAAGCGCTGCCGCAGGATCCTTTCACTTACCGTTATACAAATCATTTAGGAAAACTTCATCAGGAACTTGTAAAAGAAGCAGGTGCTGCTATCTCTGTGGAATTTGGAAAAATGGTCTTCAGAAAGGGGGAGCATGATGAAAGGCTTAATCGTGTGGGGAACGACATCTGATGCAGGGAAAAGCTATTTAGTTACTGGAATTTGCAGAGCACTTTCAAACCGAGGGTACGATATTGCCCCTTTTAAAGGCCAGAATATGTCTAATAATTCATATGTTACGGTCTCTGGTCATGAGATTGGCCGCTCGCAGGGCCTGCAGGCAGAAGCCTGCAGATTAGTGCCGACTGTCCATATGAATCCAGTACTGCTCAAGCCGCGCAGTGATCAGAAGGCAGAGGTGATTATTCATGGAAAATCAATCGGTAGTCCTGCAGCCGGAGAATATCGCAGCACCTTTTTTGAACAAGCGTCTGAAGCAGTCTTTGAATCATTAGATAAACTATCCGATAATTACGAATTTATTATTATGGAAGGCGCAGGAAGTCCTGCGGAAATAAACTTAATGGATAAGGATCTCGCTAATCTTGTGACGGCTTCCTACGCTGATGTACCGGCATTATTAGCTGCAGATATCGAACGAGGCGGTGTTTTTGCAAGCATTACCGGTACCATGAATTTACTTCCAAATGAGCACAGGGAGCGGGTGAAAGGGCTCGTGGTCAATAGATTTCGCGGGGATCCATCTCTATTCAGTGATGGAGCTGTCTGGATTGAAAATAAAACCGGGGTGCCGGTGAACGGTGTTATGCCAAAATTGAATCTAAGAATTGAACAGGAAGATTCCCTTTCTTTTCCGACACTTCAAAATTTTAGAGCAGATGCAGAAATAGATATTGCTGTTATTGCAATGCCATATGTTTCTAATTATACCGATGTTGAGCCCTTTCAATCAGAAACTGACTGTACGATTCGAATTGTAAAAGATAAACGTCAATTTGGCAGACCGGATGCCCTCCTCCTTCCAGGTACCCGCAGCACTATAAATGACCTTCGTTTTCTGAGGGAAAGTGGATTAGATAAAGAAATAATCGCACATGTACAGAGAGGTGGATTTGTAGCCGGTATCTGTGGAGGCTTTCAAATGCTCGGTGACCAGCTAAACGATGAAGAGGGAAATGACTCCGGCAGGCCAGGAAGCATCGTCAATGGGCTTCAGCTTCTTCCTGTGAATACGAAATTTGAAAAGCATAAAATTACTAGACGCTGGAGCGGTACCTTTCAAATGGAAAGTAGTCAGCAATTATTTGTTTCCGGATTTGAAATTCATGAAGGAACTGCCGAATCCTGCTATTCTGCCGAGTGGAAGCCATTATTTATTTCTCAAGGTAAACCAGAAGGGCTCTGCTCTTTAAATTTCCGAATTATTGGTACTTATATTCACCATATTTTCCATAATGATGGATGGAGAACGTGGTGGCTGAATCAAGTAAGGCGTTCTAAAAAAATTGCAGATCAGCCTGTAATACCTTTTGGAATTTTGAAGGACGAGATTTTGGATGAGCTGGCAGAACAAATTGAAAAGCATCTGAACGTAGAGGAGATTATTAATATAATGAAAAAAGAGGGCAGAGCGGGATGAAAGCATTCCTCGATAGATTTAAAGGTTTTCGCTTAGCATTGACCTTTTTAACAATTCTTCCATCTGGAAGATCGGAGTGGACAGAGGAAAATGCAAGGAATGCTTTTTTTTATTTTCCGGCAGTAGGTGCAATTATCGGCGTGCTGACAGCAGGCAGTGTTTTACCGACTGCTTTTGTGCTGGACCTTCCTTCGTATATCACTGCTTTTCTAAGTCTGGCGATCTTTATTATTATGAGTGGTGGCATTCATTTAGACGGCTGGATGGATGTAAGCGATGCCGTCGGCTCGTGGAAAAACAGACAGAAAAGAATTGAAATATTAAAAGACAGCCAGGTAGGAGCAGCAGCTGTCTGGTCTGTACTTCTTCTGCTGCTCGGAAAATTTGTGTTTATATTATACGTGATTGAAGAAAGCAGCACTGCATGGCTTTTATTTATTATTATTCCTCTGCTCTCTCGTTTTGTGATGGCTCTGCTGCTTATGGGCGCCCCACTTTTAAAAAAAGAAGGATTGGCAGCATGGTTTCAAAAAAGAGTAAAGCGTCATGATCGCTTAATTATCATGGGGAGCACGGGGCTTTTGCTGTTCATTCTTCATTTTTCTACAGCCACTTATTGGATCGGACTACTTTTGCTAGGTACTGCTATCTTTTTGCTATCAGTGTTAAAGCGTATTTTTATCAAGCTATTTGGTGGGGTGAATGGAGATATGGCAGGTGCATTAAGTGAAGGGACAGAGGTGCTATTATGGCTGATGAGCGTATTATATATTTCCTTCGTCACGGGATGACTACTGCTAACCAAAAGAGGCTCTACTGCGGTTGGAGTGATCCGCCGCTTCTCTCTTCTGAAGAACTCCGCCTCTCCCAACTTGGCGTTTCTGAAGATATAGATGCCGTATTTGCCAGTGACAGTATTCGGTCACTACGCACGGCACAGTTATTGTTTCCTAATGTGAGAATCAGGGAAACTATGCTGCTGAGGGAGATGAACTTTGGAGATTTTGAGGGAAAGTCCTACGAGCAATTAAAAAGCAGCCCCGATTACCGCTGGTGGATCAATGATTTACAAAAGAATTTCGCTAAAAATGGTGAAACTCCTCAGACATTTCACAGCAGGATTATTACCTTCTGGAACGAATTAAGTGAAATAGAATTCAAAGCCGCCGCTGTTGTTACTCACAGTGGCTGGATGAGAGGATGGTTAAGAAATATTGGGAAAAATAGTGAAGTAGAGTGGAATATTCCTTTTGGAGGAGGATACAAAGCTGCTCTGACCAATAGAGGAGGGGAACTGATTTGCACTTCATTACAGGAGGTCATTTTAACGGAAAAGCACAATGGGTGAAGGAGCAGCAGAAATATGAAAATGCATACTGGATTACCTTTTATAATCGGAACAGCAAAATGGCAGAGCCGGAGAAATTACAAGAGTCATGTATTGTTATTAATGGTGTGGAAGCAGGGTTGTATCAGCATTTAAACGAACATCCCTCACATACAGGACAAACGTTTATGGATACAATTATTTCGTATTATTTAATTTGGGAGAAAGCAGAAAAAAACCGAAGCCTGATTATTATCGGTACAGATATCACGAAAGGGATCGTTCCTGCGGAACCGATGCAACGAAGATGGAGGGATGAAACAGGCTGGCTGTATCAATCGTTACTAAAAAAAGCGGAAGATGCCGATCTGATCTGGTTCGGGATAAATCAACCACTTAAAAGGAGGAAATTGATATGAAACTATACACACGCGGAGGAGATAAAGGAAGAACAGGTATTATAGGAGGACGACGAGATAAAGACGATGTCAGGGTGGAGGCCTACGGAACAATAGATGAATTAAATGCTTTTACGGGACGCGCTGTGTCCTTGCTCGATAATGAAATGTTTCCAGAAATTGTTAATGAATTAATTAATATTCAGCATGAGCTTTTTGACTGCGGAAGTGACCTTGCCAACGTAAAAAAGGACGCAGTTTTTAAAGTGAAACCGGAGATGACAAGCTTTTTGGAAGAACGTATCGATGAATATATTGTAGAGGCTCCGGAGCTTGAACGATTTATCCTTCCTGGCGGTTCCACAGCTGCTTCTGATATTCATATCTGCCGTACGATAGCTAGAAGAAGCGAAAGAGTAACAGCTTCTTTAATGAAAGTGGAGCCGATTAATGATGAAGTATTTAAGTATCTTAACAGACTCTCTGACTATTTTTTTGCAATTGCAAGGGTAATCAATCATAGGCTGCAGGTGGCTGATGTAGAATATGAACGAAGTGCAATCGTCTTTCGTTCTAAAAACCGCAAAAATAAATAACAGCATTAAAAGACAGGCTTTCCAAATGCGGAGGGCCTGTTTTTTGAATAAAGAATGACGAACTATTCATACTAACAATGAGAAATAAGCGGACGGGGGCACAGCCATGTTATTCCGAAGACGAAAGAAAAATCGTATATTCGCTCCTGATCAAGAAGACGCTTCGAAGTGGCTGAAGCAATTGTCTTTGAACAGTGCTGATTTTAAGCGATCTCAAGTGAGTACCTCATATCAGCCGTTTATTATTTATTATTATTCTGAGTTGATTGATAAGGAAAGGCTGCATCATGATCTAATCCGTCCATTAAAATCTTTTCCGTGGGCATCCATTTCTGAAATTGAACAACTGCTTGAAAGTGAAAATGCAGTGAAAACTCACGATGTTAATGAAATAAATGAAGGCATTCATGCAGGTTCAGTAGTGGTGGAATTGAATAATACTGCAGAAATGCTGCTTATCCAGATGCCAGCGAGTGAAAAGAGAGAAATCTCTGTACCAGAAACCGAATTTAGTGTTATCGGACCTCAGGAGTCCTTTGTGGAAAGTATGAGCACTAATCTTCTGTTAGTAAGAAGAAGGCTTCCAATCTCAACCTTGCAATTAAAAGAATTGAAGCTGGGAACTATAACGAAAACAAAAACTTCCATTTTATATATAGAAGGTATTGCAGATGAAGCGAACGTCAATACGTTGATGCAGCGACTGCAGGCCATTGATTATGATGAAATCTTAGATGCGAACACGGCTGCACAAATGATCAGCGATCATACGTTCTCTATTTTTCCTCAGTTTGTGAACACGGAGAGGCCGGACAGAGTGGCTGCAGCATTAATCGAAGGAAAAACAGTATTTATGACAGAAGGATCTCCGGAAGCAATTGTCGCTCCATCGACCTTGCTCGAATTTTTTACTTCGCTTGAAGATTATTATCTTCCGTGGCATATTGCTTCCTTTATCAGGTTTCTAAGGATTGGCGCTGTTTTATTTTCTGTGCTTGCAACTCCTATTTATGTAGCTGTTATGACATACCATTATGAATTGATTCCAAAAGATCTGTTATCAACCCTGTACGCTTCACGTAGTAATATTCCGTTTCCCCCTATCATAGAAGCATTATTTCTTGAGTTTACAATTGAACTCCTGCGGGAAGCCGGAGCAAGGCTGCCTACGAAAGTGGGGCAGACGATCGGTATCGTAGGCGGTATTGTAATCGGTCAGGCATCCGTGGAAGCTGGCCTTACGAGCAATATCCTCTTAATTGTGGTTGCACTTGCAGCACTTGCTTCTTTTACTTCTCCTGTATATCAAATGGGTAATACCGTTAGAATTGTTCGTTTTCCATTTATATTCGGCGCAGCCTGGCTCGGCGGACTTGGAATTGCAATAGCCTTTATAGTACTTAGCTCACACTTACTCAAACTGACTTCGCTCGGCAGGCCGTACCTTTCTCCTTTTTATCCTCTGCGAATAAAAGATTGGAAAGACTCGATTTTCAGGCTGCCATACAGCTCACTGCAGTCAAGGCCTGCACAGTCACGGCCTCAGCAGAAATCACGTGTGCCGGGGGGGAGACAAAGCTTAAAAAGAGATATTGATGAATAAGAGGGAGGGAAAAGAGTTTTGGGTAAAGCTGAATCTGTAACAACTCAAGTATCTCCCTTTATGGTATTTTTTCTTGTTCACGCCATGCAGGTTGGAGTAGGTGTTCTCGGAGTACAGCGGATGATTTCAAAATACAGCGGATATGATGGCTGGATCTCTATTATAATTGCCGGCATCATCATCGCGGTAATCATCTGCATGATCTATTATTTGCTCGATGAAGAAAACAGAGACATTATGGAACTGCACAAAAATTTATTCGGAAAGTGGATTGGAAATAGTCTCAGCTATATAATGATTATTTACTTTTATTTATTAGGATTGGTAGTACTCCGAACGTTTATCGAAGTTGTACAGGTATGGGTTTTTTCTGAATTACGCGGTTGGGTGTTTGGTTTATTAACAGTATCCGTGCTTTATTATTTGATTCTAGGAGGATTTCGCGCGGTAACAGGGCTTTGCTTTGTAGGGGTGTTTGTGCCTGCAATGCTGTATTTTGTATTGCTGCTGCCGTTAGAATACGCAAATTTTTACAATCTGCTTCCTGTCTGGAAGCACAGTTTATCAGAGATGTTGTTGGGAGCAAGAGAATCCACCTTATCATTTCTAGGGTTTGAGCTGATATTAATGTTTTATCCGTTTATAAAAAATGCAGAAAAATCTTTAAAATGGGCACTTGCCGGTCACGGCGCCACTACCATTGTATATACATCGGTGATGATTATTTCCCTTGTTTTTTATAGTGAGAAGCAGCTCGAACAAACAATCTGGCCGACGCTTACACTTTTAAAAGTAATTGAGCTTCCGTTTATTGAACGCTTTGAATATCTCGGAATCTCCCTGTGGTTTATCATTATAATTCCAAACTTGGCAATGGCTTTTTGGGCAGCAAGCCGGGGGTTAAAGAAGCTGCTTCCATTTAAACAGCGCAGCAATCTGCTCGTGTTGATGATACTGGTTGTGTGCATATTGCCATTTATGAACAGCCGCATGGTCATTGATATGTTTAACACAGCCATTTCCAATGCTGGCTTTATTATAATTACATGCTACATACCGCTTCTATTTCTAATTAAATTAATCGTTCATTATGTAAAGAAGAAGGGTAGTAAAAAATGAAAAGACTATTATTAATTATATGCTGCACCATTACTTTGGTAAGCGGATGTGCTGTGAACACACAGGTGATTGATGATCTTTCTTTAATTCAAACAGTCGGATACGACATAGGTGAAAATGAAAAGTTCGAATACATGGTGATGTATCCAACCTTTAAGGAGCAGGGGGAGGAGCATACCGCAAAAATTGAACTGATGTCTGTATATGCTAAAACATCTGAACAAGCGAGAAATTTGTTAAACAGCAGAGCTCAGAAGCCTCTGAGGTATGGACAGCTTCGTACGATTGTTTTCAGCAGTGATATTGCAGAAGAGGGCATTGAGGATCTAACTTCCACATTTTATAGAAACCCGCATATTGGTAACCAGATTTATTTAGCAGTTACGGAAAATAAAACTAAAGACATGCTGAGGGTGAAAAAAACAACTGAAGATGGCATGGGTGTCTACCTTTCGGATCTAATCACCCAGAATGAAGAATTTGAAAGTATACCTTCAACCAATTTACATCAATTTTTATTTAATATGTACAGTGACGGCAGGGATGCTTATCTTCCGATTGCAAATAAACATGAAGATGGTCTTGAAATAACCGGGGTTGCGCTTTTTGCAAATGGTAAGATGAAAGGAAAACTTAATCAAAAAATGTCTTTTGTCATGAAGCTTCTGTTAGAGGGAAGCGACAGCGGTACGAGTCAATTTTATTCCCCGTCAGTAGACTCTCATGTCGTATTGCAAAACATACGATCCAGTGTGAAATATATTCAGAGGAAAGGGGGACTCAAGCCTGAATACGATGTAGAGCTTTCCGTTCAAGGTCAAATTACAGATTATACGAATGATATAAATTTAGAAGATACGAAAGTTATGGATACTGTAATGAAAGATGTAGAAGCAGACCTGAAAAAGAAAAGTGAAGAAGTTATCAGCTATATGAAGGAAATCAACTCGGATGTGCTAGGATTTGGAGAGAAATACCGGTCCAGAACCAGGGATTGGAAGCCAAAACAATGGAAAAAAGAAATATATCCAGATTTGAAAGTAAACGTAAATGTAAAAGTTGATGTTCTTCATACAGGGGCGATTGAATAATTTTGGCATGCATGCTTACTTTTTCACATACGATGATGGAGGAAGGGAGCTGCTTAAGTGAACGAATTAAAACGGTTGTCAGCAGTTGCATTATTTATTGTAATATTTATCATAATATTTATGTTTTTAGGGGTTTCGTCCTCCTATGCACATCTAGTCTGAACTATGGTAAACTTAAAGTACTATATATAAAGGAATTTTCTAATGACGAATCGGAACTGCGACAAGAGGATACATCTTGATGCCTCTCTTTTGCTATGGATGAATGAGCAGACGGGAAAGCGTAAAGGCGAAGAGTGGATATTGAACAGTTTTTTGTTCTTTCTACGGAAATTATATATCCATAAGAGTATTCGTATCGATCAAAATGGGAATCTTCACCGCCGCTTTTGGAAAGGAATGGAAGGAACTCTTCATTTCAAACTTCTTCAAAAGCATGAAAAACCGGGAAACATTTTATTTTATCAATTTATGGAAGAGGTTGCCCACAGTGAAAATTGGATAGTTATAGAAAGGGACAGAGCTGTACTTACTGAAAATGGAATTGACTTCTTGAAAATGCCGCGTTCAAGACAATGGAACCTAATATTAGGCTATGTCTGGCCATGATACATAAAGAAGCTTTCGCCCTGCCGGCAAAAGCTTCTTTATTATTAGAGTTCAATTTTGTCTGCAAGCTTTATTTCTTCGATTGAAGTAAGGGCGTTTAACACTCTGGAATCCGGCTCTTTATCAACAGCGAGCATCATGATCGCATCTCCGCCTTCTTCTTTTCTTCCAACCTGCATGGTTGCAATATTTACTTGATATTCTCCAAGCTTTTGTCCCATTTTACCAATTACACCTGGTTTATCTGTGTGCTGAATGTAGATAAGATGGCCGGTAGGATAAAAATCCACGTTAAAATCATTAATTCTAACTATGCGTGGTCCATACTCTTTTACATAAGTACCATGAACTGTAAAGGTCCGGTCTTCTCCATGAACCGTTGCTTTAATAAGATTCGAATATCCAAGCGCATTGGAATGATGCTTTTCTCCGTAAGAAATGCCTCGTTCTTTGGCAATGATAGAAGCATTCACATCGTTAACCGGAGCATCAATTCTTGTAGACAGAAAACCTGCAATAAGCGCCCTGGTCAGAACCGAAGTTTCGAGATCCGTGACTTCTCCGCTGTAATGTACATCCATTTCCTGCACCGGCGTTTTCATACTTTGGGATAAAATATGCCCCATTTTTTTCGTTAATTCATAATAAGGCTGAAGCGATTCAAATTTCTCTTTTGACATAGTCGGAAGGTTTATAGAGTTTAGTGCAGGCAGTCCATTTAGAAATTGAAGCACCTCTTCGGAAACCTGAGCAGCCACATTAAGCTGAGCTTCTTTTGTGGAGGCTGCAATATGTGGTGTTGAAATAACCTGGCTGAATTGGAGAAGCTCATTATCTGTCGCCGGCTCTTCCTCATATACATCAAGAGCTGCACCGGCTACATGACCAGTTTCGAGATAATATTTTAGTGCTCCTTCATCTATAATTCCACCGCGGGCACAGTTAATTAAAAAGACACCATTCTTGGTTTTCTTAATGTTTTCCATGCCAAGCAGTCCCTTAGTATCCTTTGTCAGTGGAGTGTGAACTGTAATAATATCTGACTCAGCAAGTACATCGTCCAGCTCACCAGTCTGAACCCCCATTTTCTCAGCTCTTTCTTTTGTCAAAAAAGGATCATAGACAGTTACTGTCATATCAAAGCCATGTGCACGTTTAGCCAGCTCAGATCCAATTCTTCCAAATCCGATAATTCCTAATTGTTTTCCACGAAGTTCAGTGCCCTGGAAAGCTTTTCTGTCCCACTTGCCACTTTTAACGGAGGCAGTGGCCTGAGGTATTTTGCGGGCAAGGGAAATCATCATCGCAAATGTATGCTCAGCTGTGGAAATCGTATTTCCATCTGGTGCATTTACTACAACAATTCCACGTTTGGTCGCCTCTTCAATTTCAATATTATCTACTCCCACACCGGCGCGGGCTATGATTTTCAACTTCGGCATACTATCCATAACTTCTGCGGTGACTGTGGTCGCGCTTCTCACCAGCAGGGCATCGTAATCAGAAAGATCTTTCGTTTCATGAACACTCTGCTGTACACATTCTACCTGCTGATTTTTCAATAGTGGCTCAAGTCCTTCGCTGCTCATTGAGTCAGATACTAACACGCGATAGGTCCCTTCAGCTGTAGTGCGTTCTTCTCTTTCAATCGCTGGCTGTTGAATCATTTTCCTTTCTCCACTCCCTTAAAGTTACTTTCTTTATTATAATAAACCACGTTTTCCGGAGTAAACCCGGAAAACTGGTGATTTTGCGGTGAAAGCGCTGCAATTAAAAAAACTTCCACCCACACGAAAGGATTCGTGAGGGGCGGAAGTTTCCGCGGTACCACCCTCTTTGCACAGACATTTGTCTGTCTCAAGGAGCAAAATTGCTCAAAGGTAACGGATTTATCCGATCTTTCTTACTATAACATGTTCGGAAAGACTGCCAGGAAGGGCTATCGGAAAGCTGATATTACCGTCTTTCAGCATACGCCGGCTCTCTGTGAATAATCCTGCTTTCTTCATTCTTCCTCGTTGCATATCATATTTGTATTTGTGCAATAGACAATAGTCTATTGAGAGTTGTAAGAAATTTAACACAAGTTTGGTTCGATGTCAATTCTAATTATAACACAGAGACATACGTTAATCGTATAGAGATTTTTTGGAAATGGAGGGCAAACATTTGATATATCATAAAGCGGTCAAAGGAGACACTCCAGCGAAAATCGCTCACCAGTATCATGCTGATCTCGAAACTTTCTATAGATTGAATCAATGCAGACCATCAGATTATATTGTGCCGGGTGAAAATTATATTATTGCCAGAACAAAGAATGCATCTTCAGAACATATAAATAATTGCTCGTTTGAGTATGGATGGAGAGAGCTTGAAAAAGACAGCAGGACATTGTCAGGACAGGTTAATAAATTCGAGATAGGCAGATCGGCCTGCCATCTGCCTATCTATGGCTTTTCAATTGGGGATGGCCCCCGTAAATTATTCATTTCTGCTGTCTGGCATGGGAATGAATGGCTGAATGGCTGGCTTTTGATGAAATTTTTAATTGCGCTTGATATTAAAAGTCGAAGGAGAGAAAGCTGGCTTGGATATGATGTGAATTCAATTCTGAAAAGTAATACGATTGCTACTGTGCCATTAGTGAATCCTGATGGTGCTGAGCTTGTTCAAGAAGGGGTACACGAGGAGAATCCTTATTATAACAGCATTCTTGAGATTAATGGGGGCATGAATTTGTTTCATCATTGGTCTGCCAATGCACGCGGTGTAGATTTAAATCATCAGTGGCCGGCCGGCTGGAAAGAGGAGTCGAGAACAAGTCCGCAGCGTCCGTTCCCGCGGCACTATGGAGGAGAAGCTCCTTTAACTGAGCCGGAAGCTAAAACTGTGTACACCTTCTCAATGGAACAGGAGTTTGATATGGTGCTTGCTCTGCATTCTCAGGGGGAAGAAATCTATTGGGGGTACAACGGATTCGAGCCGGTGGAAAGCCTGAGGATTGCCGAAAAGCTTGCTGCAGCCAGCTCATACCATCTTGTGAAAAATGCAGGCAGCGGCGCAGGCTATAAAGATTGGTTTATAAAAACATTTCGGCGCCCGGGGTTTACTGTAGAAACTGGAATCGGCCAAAATCCGCTGCCATTCTCACAGTCAGATAGGATATGGCTGTTTGCAGTACCGCTGCTGCTGCAATTCTGCAGTGAACCTCAGTAAATAATGTGGAGGTCCCACTCAAAATGAAGCTGAATCGACAAATCCAGGGAGACCCGGGGTGTGTCAGTGAAAAGACGGAGACTGAAGTTACAGATGATCAAAAAATAAAAGGGCTGTCACCAAAATAACTTTGGGTCAGCCCTTTCTCATTAAGATTGGTCTTTATAACGGTTTACACATTCTTCCACGAGTGCTGCTGCTGCTTCAGCACCTTCCCAGGCACCAATTTCTGTTTTCTTTTTCTGTAAATCTTTATAAGTTTCGAAGAAATGGGCGATTTCCTCTAGTTTGTGAGAAGGAACATCGTCAATGGAATGGACGTCTTTAAAACGTGGATCCTCTACAGGGACTGCGAGAAGTTTCTGGTCTTCCTCGCCATCGTCAATCATATTTAAAAAGCCAATAACTCGTGCGTCAATTACACATCCAGGAAAGGTAGGATTTGTAACAAGTACCAGAATGTCAAGAGGATCATTGTCAAGCGCAAGTGTTTCATCTATGTATCCATATTCAGCCGGGTAAAACATAGAAGAAAAGAGAACGCGGTCTAATTTGAAAACATTTTTCTCTTTGTCAAACTCGTATTTGTTCTGACTTCCTGTTGGTATTTCAATGAGTGCTTCAACAACCTTATTTGCCATATATAACGCCTCCTTAAAATTTATGATTCCATAAAGCATTATAGCAGGAATGAAGCGAAGATGAAAAGGATTCCCGGCGTTTACATAGAATAATAAAAAAACCAGGCACGGCGGCCTGGAAATTTAGACGTTACTCATATTTAAACGGATCTCCATCAAATGGATCATCAGCGATTTTAATAGAATCGGTCGGGCATCCTTCATATCCATCCATTAAATCTTCTTCAAGTTCCTCAGGAACTGCTGCGGTTCCCTTATTTTCATCAAGAATTACCTCTGCGAGACCTTCATCATCATAATCATAAATGTCTGGAGCAGCAGCTCCGCACGCCCCGCAGGCAATACATGTATCTTTATCCACAATGGTGTATTTTGCCATGTCAGCAAACCTCCTGCACGTAAAAAATTATCAGTATATGCGATTCTAAGCATGTGTTCTATGCTTGATCTATAAACGTCTATTTCATATTGTATTCTTTCATGATAAACTTTTCAACAGAAAAACTATTCATTTGCATCCCCTAATAATACTGATCTGAGGTGCAAAATATATGAATCCGCTTTCTTTTCATCAGGCTTTAATTTTACTCGTATTAACCGAAGTGCAGGAGGACAGGAGCTGCATGGCTGTCTTTCATATTATAAAAGGAAAAAAATCCTCCCAGACCATCCAGGATATAAAATGGTACGAGCTAGCTCATTTTTATTCATCTTCCCCATTTTTATCCGAGACAGAATTCCATAAGAACCTGCAATCTCTCCAGGCTGCCGGTTTTATTAAGCTGAAGGGAAAAAGCGCCTTTCTAACCGGCAAAGGGGAGGCGGCTGCGAGAGCGTGGATGAATTTCCACCCTGCCATCGACCATTTTAACGGCTGGAAATTTGGAACTTCAGCAGCCCCGTTTTGGAATCGTCTCACTCTACTAATCCAATCTCTTTCTCAAATGTTGGCACAAGAGCGAGCCTTTCTTCCCGCTACAGGTGATTTTGAGGCAAAGCAATGGGTAAAGCGCTATTGGCCTTCTGAGAAAACCAGCCAATTACAATTAGGCAGGCAGCTATACAAGGAAATGTTTGAAGTCCTTCAACAGCTCCCAGAAACAACCGCCAAAATAATGACACGAAGACTCTCAGGACGTAATCATTTTGGAAGAACGTTTCTGCAGCTTGCTGATGAGATGCAGAGGGAAAAAGATGAACTTTATTACGAGTTTTTCGCAGCCGTTCATTTTTGTATCAGCCAGTGCCAGCTTCATCCTTCCACATTTCCCATACTTTCAGATGTAGCCTCTCCACTTGTGCAATATAAGCCATTTACGATCTCTGCTTTAAAAACACTAAATTATTTAAATCAACACATGTCACTTAAAGATATCTCGGTAATACGCCGATTAAAACAGAGCACGATTGAGGATCATTTTGTCGAAATAGCCTCTGAGGATACCTCGTTTCCAATTGATTCCTATGTCTCAAAAACTAGACAAAAAGAAATTATGGATGCAGCTTCAACCTTGCAGACGCACCGGCTCAAGAATATTAAGGAATACGTTTCAGCAGATACAGATTATTTTTCCATTAGACTGACACTTGCTTATTTTGGGAGGAAATATGGATTATCTTCAGACAGAGCTTTATAAATGGTTCGGACTCACGGAGTTTCGAAGCCGTCAGGAGCAGATTATCTCTGCGGTTTTAAATAAACGAGATACGTTCGCAATGCTTGCCACTGGATCTGGCAAATCACTGTGCTACCAGCTTCCGGCATTAATACAAGATGGGCTTACAGTGGTGGTATCACCTTTGCTTTCTTTAATGCAGAATCAAGTTCAGGAATTAAAGGCAAAAAAAATTAAACAGGCAGCCGCCTTTAACAGCTTTCTTTCTTCTTCAGAGAAAAAAGATGTATTACTAAACATTAAATCATTAAAGATATTATACATTTCGCCTGAAAGTCTTCAGCAGAAGGAGGTTCTGCAAAGATTATCGTCGATCAATATATTTATGCTGGCTGTAGATGAAGCACACTGTATCTCACAATGGGGCCATGAATTCCGGACAGATTATCTCGAAATTGGAAAAGTCCGTTCCATGCTCGGTTATCCTGTATGTCTTGCATTAACTGCAACCGCGACTTCCGAAGTAAAAGAAGATATTAAAAAGCACTTACACATGCGGGAGCCACTGGAGGTTTCAACTTCTGTAGACAGGCCAAATATCTCTTTGGAGGTACTCAGTATTGATACTGAGCATGAAAAACAAAAACAGCTCTTATCCTTTGTAAAATCAATGGCCGGTCCTGGGCTGGTATACGTTTCGTCACGTAAAAAAGCAGAACAATTAGCCGCCATGCTCCACAGGCTGCCTGATATATCAGCAGCTGCCTATCACGGAGGCATGTCTTCAGAAGACCGTATATTAATACAGCAGCAATTTTTGAATGATCACTTACATATCATTTGTTGCACGAATGCTTTTGGTATGGGGGTAAATAAAAACAATATTCGATTTATTGTTCACTATCATTATCCCAAGGATTTAGAATCGTTTGTACAGGAAGTAGGCAGAGCAGGAAGAGATGGTTTAAATAGTGCTGCACTGTTGTTAAATGCCAGCGAAGATCATGTCCTTCCTCGTCTTCTTATCGAAAAAGAATTTCCGGATGATCTGCAAATGAGGCAGGCTTTATTAGATTGGCCGGAAATTTCAAGTCTTAAAAAAATACCACTTAGAAATTATTTTCTAGAAAAATTAGGCTGGGAAGAACAATCTATGCATTTTTTCCTGTATTATATAAAAAAGCGAATTGAAACTCACGGTAAGTTAGAAGTAGAAGAAACATTAAAATACCTGCTTTCTATTATAAGTAATCGAAAAAATAAAAAGAAAGCAAAGCTTGAATACATGGAAAGGTGGATAAACAGCAGTACATGCAGACGGTCATCATTACTGCGATATTTCAATGAAACGCCGGGGCTCAAAGTGGAAAACTGCTGTGATATTTGCGGGATAGCTGTCAGAGAATCTGTAAATAAAGAGCATAAGTATAATAGCATTGACCTTTCCTGGAAGGAAGAATTGAAAGAAATTTTCCATTTTGTAGAAAGAGCTGACTTTTAAAAAAGGGGGCAGACCTGTGACAAACCATGAATATAAAGATCAGGCAGAAGACTTACGACGGTTAAACAAAATAAAAACAGAAAAGAAGGAGCACACGAGCAGTCATATAACAACTTCTGCCCTTCCTTCAAGAAAGCTCGCGCATAAAAAAAAGGCAGGGCTCCGTATCCGCCTACCTTTAGCCAGCCTGCTGCTTATTTTATTTTTATGTATCGTTGCTGCCGCTGCTGCTTTCCCATTTTTAATAAATTGAAATACAAATTCCGGCCGCACAGCTGCACCGATTCAAAAGCTGGCGGCCTGAATGCGTTAAACGAGGGAAGACTTAGACTCATTCATAATTCTCTGACCGATAAAAACAAAGTGATTTCTGTTAAAATACGTTTTCGAAATACATATATGCCGGGAAGTAAACGAAGCAATTTTTCCAAAAGCAACCGTAGATTCTGTGTACAGACAGTAGACTTCAACAGGTATTCCAAGACGATAGTTGTATTCAATATCCTCCTCAGTAACTAAAGAGCGGCGTGTTAATTTGTTCAGCTTCATAATCATCCGCCTCCGGAAAGTAAATATGAATTTCCTCCCTCTTATTATATTTTAAATTGAAAGAATATTCAATATAATTACAAGCCCTCTTCTAAAGAAAAATTAACGGCTCGTTCTTCCTCTGAGAGAGGAGAAGATAATATTAAGCCGGCAAAACAGAAAATAACACCAACGATCATCAAAATAAACGGCACGAATAATGAACGCTTACTGATTAGAAAAAATAACAAAAGAATAAATCCTGAACCAAAGCCGGCAGCTCCGATAAGAAATATAAATAGATCCATCGATAAAGCGCCTCCAATCTTTTTAAGCCTATATTTAAATTATAAACTAACTATCTAAAGAAAAAAGGAAATGAATTGCATAATATGTGACGGCTTAGTTATACAACAGATAAAAATAGGCTTAAATGTTGCAAAACAGCATTGACTTCGGACATACTGTTATAATACAATATCAGTAACATATATAGAGACTAATACAGAATTAAAGGAGATGAGAAAATAATGAAAAGAGTCATGGAGTTTTTTAGAAATCTTCCGCAAAAGCAATGTTCTGATTGTGGAGAAATTATGGAAGAACAGCATGAGTCTTACATGAATCAGTGTGATAAATGCCTGCGTCATTCCCAGCATATGTAACAGCGAGAACGGGAGCCCGTTCTTTTTTTTGTGCATTTTTCAATCAGTTCCTAATTGAAAAACAAAGTTTAATTCAGGCGTTAGAAGGAAATATATATACTATATGCTCTGTTCAGATTCATTTTTGCTGATTTTTTGCTAAAATACATTATAGTGATTGTCTATTACTTAGAAAGGCAGATTCCATTGAGATATTTCAACAGCTTCTTAATAGCAGCATTCTTTTTATTTGTTTATATGCTCTCACTGGCAAAAGGGAATAATGTTACATCAGAAAAGATTTATTTAAAAAATTTGCCTGAACAATTCAGAGGTCAGAGCATTTTTTTTATTTCGGATATTCATAACAGGTTAATTTCAGACAAAATAATAAACAGAGTAAAGGATAAAGCTGAACTCGTTATCATCGGCGGGGACTTAATGGAAAAAAATGTTCCATTGGAGAAAGTTCGAATAAATGTAAAAAAGTTGACGGAGATAGGGAAAGTACTCTTCGTATGGGGGAATAATGATGGGGAGAACCTGGATGAGGAATTTTCTTCAGTACTGCAGAATGAAGGAGTTTTTTTGCTTGAAAACGATTTTTACAAATGGAATATCTCGGGAGAATCTTTATATATAGCCGGTTTAGATGACTGGAGCAGAGGTAGAGCTAAAACCTCTTTTCTTACAAATCTGCCGGGCCCGTTGATATTGGTAATGCACGATCCTGCTATGACTGCAAGGCTTCCATCAGGGCATTGTATTCAGTGTGCCTTTACGGGACATACCCATGGAGGACAAATCCGTCTGGGACCGTTAGGGTTACGTGAAAAAGGCGGATGGAAAAACCGAAACGGTATACCAGTGCTTGTCAGCAGCGGGTATGGGACTACCTGTCTCCCCCTTAGACTGGGCGCCCCCTCTGAAACTCATCTAATTAGTTTGTATGAAAAAGTGTAATTGCAAATGCTGTAAATGACGATAGCCGGCGGAGGGACGGAGATGATTAAAAAAGAGGGAAAGTACAATATTAAGGCAATCTCAACGATGCTTGGGATTCAGCCGGGCACACTGAGGGCATGGGAAAGAAGATATAAAATTGTGGAGCCGGTCAGAAATCAGGCTGGGCACAGATTGTATACCGATGAGCATGTTTCTGTCTTAAAGTGGCTGCTTGACAAAGTAAACAAAGGATTCACAATAGGTCAGGCAGTGGATTTATTGGAACAGACAAATATAGCAGAAGACGAAGCAGAAACGTTTTTCCAGGAGGATCAGTCGAATAAGATCGCACAGGAAATTTTACAGGCGCTGCTTGCGTTTAAAGAACAAAAGGCCCATGAGCATATGAATAAAGCATTTGCCATGTTCAGTATCGAAAAAGTGGCTATAGACATTTTAGGTGCACTTCTTTATAAAGTCGGTGACATGTGGGAAAAAAAAGAGGTTACTGTAGCCCATGAACACTATGTAACGGCATTTTTACGAACTAAAATAGGTAATATATTTCACAGCTATCCGATTGACGGATTTTTGCCGAAGGTAGTTGCTGTAGCAGGACCGGATGAAAAGCATGAACTCGGCTTGATGATATTCACTCTTTTTCTTAGAAGAAAAGGGTTTGAAGTGATTTATTTAGGGGCAGGAATCCCTGAAGAGGATGTAGTCCACGTTATTCGCGAAGTTGATGCAAAGCTGTTTTTCACATCATGCACCCTCATTGAAAATCTTGATGGGACTTTAACATTAATTGATATGCTTTTAGAGGAATTTCCATCTTTGAAAATTGGGGCAGGCGGTTTTGCCTTTGATTCAATGCCGGAGCTGCAGAAACAATCCTATAAATCTCAGCTCGTCGGTCCAGCCAAAGAAGTATGGGAACAGTGGGTTCAACAGTCGATGTTTGAAAAAGGCTGAATAACTAATTCTCACCGATACGAGAGTTTTAGAATACAGTATAAAAAGAAAAAAACTTCCATTTAGTGAGATGAGCCCGGGAGGATACAAACATGGAACTCTACAGTTGGGCGGATGAGTCAGTTAAAGTGCTTGTCACAAAGAAAGAACTCAATCGTGCTGGTATAGATATGGAATGTAATTTTGGAGAAGAAGAAGCTGCAGAGAATTTTTTTCATAAACTATTTAATATTGTACGAAGTCATTTTTTGATTCCTGCTGATTGCAATATGGATGCAGAAATGGAGGAAACGGAAGACGGGGCGGTTATTTTTTATATGCATTTTTATGATGAACTGGGTAATATTATATCCTTGAATCATCGAGCCGGTTCTTGGAATCGCTCCATCATCATCCGGTTTGTCAACATGGAAAACATTCACGCATTTGCAGAGCTGGCGAGAAATGAAGGCTTGAAGGGCGGAGCTCTTTATGAGTGGTATCCGTGTTTTTATTTGTCCATTCCACTGCCAGCTAATGCAGCGAAAAAAGAAAAAGTGATTGCCCTGGCAGAAGAATATGGAGAGAGAACACGCATTTCAGTGGAGACTTTAAATAAAAAAGCACAGCGTGTCATATCAAAATCCGCTTTACATGAACTGCAGATCCGTAAATAAGAAAATCTCTTCACTCTTTATCTGTGGGACCAATTTCTGCTTTTTATGGAAATGAAAAATATTATTCTTTATAGTAGTAGGTAAGGTGCACAAGAATGCTGATAAAGCAAATTGCCGCAGGGGTGAATAAAGAATGACAGATCATAAAAATAAGAATGCAGGTAATGAACAGATGAAAGAGCCTGAGAATTTGGATGTGCTGACATCGACGCAGACTGTTATATATGATGCTTTGAACAAATTAGGATATCCGCAGGAAGTATATGAGCTGATGAAGGAGCCCCTGCGTCTGCTTACGGTCAGAATTCCAATACGGATGGATGATGGAACTACGAAGGTGTTTACAGGTTACAGAGCACAGCACAATGATTCAGTTGGACCGACGAAAGGCGGGGTTCGCTTCCACCCTGACGTTACAGAAAAAGAAGTAAAGGCACTCTCCATTTGGATGTCCTTAAAAGCCGGAATTGTTGACCTACCATATGGTGGTGGAAAAGGAGGCATTGTCTGTGATCCAAGGCAGATGTCGTTTCGAGAGCTGGAGCGGCTGAGCCGCGGTTATGTCCGGGCAATTAGTCAGATAGTCGGGCCTACGAAAGATATTCCTGCTCCCGATGTGTTTACAAATTCTCAAATTATGGCATGGATGCTGGATGAATACAGCCGAATACGCGAGTTCGATTCTCCCGGGTTTATTACGGGTAAACCAATCGTGCTTGGTGGTTCGCATGGAAGAGAATCCGCTACCGCAAAAGGTGTAACTATCTGTATTCGTGAAGCAGCAAAGAAAAAAGGTATGGATATGAACGGGGCAAGGGTAGCTATTCAGGGGTTTGGGAATGCGGGTAGTTTTCTTGCAAAATTTATGCATGATTCTGGAGCGAAAGTTGTCGGAATAGCAGATGCGTATGGTGCCCTTTATGATGAAGATGGTCTTGATATTGATTATCTTCTTGACAGAAGGGACTCTTTCGGGACCGTTACAAACTTATTTAAAGAAAGGCTTACAAATACAGAGGTTCTGGAAGTAGAATGTGACATCCTGGTTCCAGCAGCGATAGAAAATCAGATTACGGAACAAAATGCAGATAAAATAAAAGCTAAAATCATAGTTGAAGCAGCAAATGGTCCGACAACCTGGAAGGCAACCCAAATCCTGAATGAACGGGACATTCTGCTTGTCCCCGACGTGCTTGCAAGTGCGGGGGGAGTCACGGTGTCCTATTTTGAATGGGTACAAAACAATCAGGGTTATTACTGGACAGAAGAAGAGGTTGAAAAACGGCTGGAAAAAGTCATGGTCAATTCATTTGAAAATATTTACCGCCTTTCTCAAGGGAGGAAGGTAAATATGAGACTTGCGGCATACATGATCGGTGTCAGGAAAATGGCCGAAGCATCGCGATTTAGAGGGTGGATCTAATTTTATTTGTATAAGCCGGCTTCCGGGTTTCTCCGGCGCGGCTTTTTTTGATTTAATTATTCTTTAGTAAAGAATGGAAGTATACAAGAGGAAAGTTTTTCATTAGAAAGGAAGAGTTTATCAAGGTGGTACAACAGGAAAGCGTTATAATCATAGGAGCTGGCCCTTGTGGACTTTCTGCTGCAATAGAGCTTCAAAAAGCTGGGGTCGAACCGCTCGTTATTGAAAAAGATAATATTGTTCATTCTATTTATAATTATCCTTTGCATCAAACCTTTTTCAGTTCGAGTGATAAACTGGAAATAGGAGGATTTCCGTTTCCATCCAACGGACGCAAGCCTGTCAGACAGGAGGCGCTGGTGTATTACCGCAAAGTCGCTTTAAAGAGAAATATCCGTATAGCCTCTTTTGAAGAGGTTACGGCTCTCTGCAGGAATTCAGGCTGCTTTTTTGTTGATACGAGAAAAAAAACAGGAGAATCACACCATTATTCTGCCAACCAAGTGGTGATTGCCACAGGTTATTTCAACAACCCCAATTATATGAATATTGAAGGCGAGGACCTTTCTCATGTAAATCATTATTTCCGTGATGGACATCCTTATTTCAAGAAAAATGTAGTCATCATCGGCGGGAAAAATTCTGCTGTAGATGCTGCGCTCGCATTAGAGCAGGCAGAAGCAAACGTGACACTGCTTTATCGGGGTGAAAGCTTCACCGATACGGTAAAGCCTTGGATACTGCCTGATTTAAATGCATTAATTAGAGATAATAAAGTAATGGTTCATTTCAGAGCGGAGGTCAGCAAAATAACAAATACTGAGGTCCATTACATACAGGATCAAATGGTCAAAGCAGTCCCTGCGGATGCGGTTTTTTCCATGACAGGCTATCACCCTGACCAGACTCTATTGAAAAGCTCAGGTGCCTCTGTCAATGTTCAGACAGGTAAGCCAGTTTTTAATGAAGATACAATGGAAACGGACGTTAAGGGCCTGTTTATTGCTGGAGTGATTGCTGCAGGAATAGATGCTAATGAAATCTTTATAGAAAATGGAAGATTCCACGGAGAGAAAATTGCAGAAGAAATTCGAAAGCAGACCCAGAATTAATCTGCGTCTGCTTTATTGTTTAATAAATATTAAGGCAGTTGATGGTTGAAAATCAAAACTATTGCATATCTGCGAAACGCTTCCGCTTTCTCCAGAGAGGCGGGGATGTAACCAATACGATTTTTTTAGAAATTCCGGCAGCCCGGCTGGCCCAATCATCATTGAAGCTGTTCAAAGGTGTGTTGAAGTTTATATTTATCTAAATTTACTGAAAGAGCAGCCAGTAATTTTAAGCGGGCTTTAGGGCCGGTGAGGCCGTTCGAAAATATGATGCCCATTTCCTTTAACCGGCGGCCGCCGCCTTCATAGGAATAGGTGTCCTGTACGATACCGCTGAAGGAACGTGACACCAGTACAATGGGTATACCGCGGTCGAGTACCTCTTTTAATGGCATTAACAGAGCAGGGGGCACATTCCCCTGGCCGAGAGCCTCCAGCACGAGTCCATCGAAGCGCTGCGATATAAAATGACGAAAACTATCTTCTTCCATTCCTGCGTAACATTTAATCAATAGAACTTTTTTTGAAAGTTTTGACACTGGAAAATGATCTCTTTTTACAGGTTTTCTTGGAAAGAGAATTCCTCGTTTAGTTATCAATCCCACTGGGCCATAAGGCGGGCTTTGAAAGGTCGCTATGTTAGAAGAATGTGTTTTAGTCACGTGCTCTGCCGTGTGTATTTCATCGTTCATAACGACGAGTACTCCCATACCCCTTGCATTATCTGAAGCAGCTGTCCGTATGGAGGAAACAAAATTGTGAGGTCCGTCGGGGCTTATTTCGTTGCTCGAACGCATTGCGCCTGTAATGACGATTGGATACTCGTCATGATGCAGCAGATCAAGCATATAGGCAGTCTCCTCAAGAGTGTCGGTGCCGTGAGAGATCACTACACCATCTGCCGGCTTGTCCGCCATACATTGTTCTATGAAGCGAAATAAATCCATCATATGTGCCGGAGTAATATGGGGTGAGGGCAGATGTAAAAAGGAATGTACACTAATATTTGCGAATTCTGCAGCAATTTCCTCCCATTCGTGGAGTGGATTCTTTGTGTCAGGAGAGACATCTCCGGTAGTTTTGTTCTCTTTCATAGAAATGGTGCCGCCTGTGTGAATCACTAAGATATTATTCAACGTTCATGCCCTCCCTTTCAATATTCTCCTACTATCTTAATCTTTCTTTTACTGTCTGAAAATACCGTGTTACGATAAAAGCGGTCTAGAAGGGGCGGATGCGAGGTGATTGCACTAATAACGGCTGCACTGGCGCCTGCTGTTGCACTGTTAAGTTACTTTTTTTTAAAAAACAAATATGAAAGAAATACCGCCTGGCAGGTAATGCGCTCTTTTATCATGGGTGTTTTGTTAGTGTTTCCGATAATGGTTTTACAGTATGCACTCCGGACAGAGGGAGTACTAACAGAAGAGTGGCAGGAAGCATTAGCGGGGGCAGCTCTTCTGGAAGAATTTTTTAAATGGTTTTTACTTTATTTTCTTGTTTACCGGTTCGCGGAATTCAGGACCAGGTATGATGGAATTGTATATGGAGTTGCCCTTTCGCTTGGTTTCGCCACTGCAGAAAATGTTTTATACTTAATGGCAGTTGGCATAGATTATGCCTTTGGAAGAGCAGTCCTTCCCGTTTCCAGTCATGCACTGTTCGGGGTAGTAATGGGTTATTATTTCGGATGTGCCCGTTTTCCGGAGAAAAGAAGCTCCGTTTTTTGGATCATTTCTGCGCTGGTACTGCCTATTGTTTTACACGCTGTATACGATTTGATATTATTAACTACTCATGAAAATATTTTAATAATGATGGTGCCATTTATGTTTTTCCTTTGGTGGTTCGCCTTATCTAAAACTAAGCATGCCAATAAAACGCCGCAGAAAAAGGGGATGGAAGCTTGACTGTCAACATCCGTTATAAAGTTGTGATCCGCTGCCCAAAATGTAGTGAAAAATATATTCTCCGTGGAAAACACAATGCAGAAGGCGAACTGGAGACTGGTTTTAAACGATGTGTGTGCGGAAACGAAACAGATTTATTAATCGACATTTCTCCAGAATAATTCTAAATTAATTATTGGAAAGCTGCGCAGATCGTGAAGATTGCGCTTTTCTTATTGCAATTACGACAAATTTCATGTACGGTTTAATTACAATTGAAAAATTATTCTTATCAAGAGAGATGGAGGGACAGGCCCTAAGAAATCTCAGCAACCAGCTGCTGCGGCGGTCAGGTGCTAAATCCATCAGACGATTCGTCTGAGAGATGAGAAGAAGTGTATGTTTTATCACTTAACAGGCCTTCTTCTAACCGGAAGAAGGTTTTATTATATTACAGAACATTTAACGTGCTATTTACTTCAGTGAACCTGTTAGAATTCTGCACAGCAGAATTATACATATATACTATCTTAGACTTAAAAAAGGTGGCTATTGCTATGAACAACAATCATCATTTAGATACGAAGCTTGTGCAGGTAGGCAACAAAAAGGATAATCATACGGGAGCTGTCAGTGCTCCGCTTTATTTTTCTACTGCCTATAGACATGAGGGCATCGGTCAGTCGACAGGCTTCGATTACTCAAGAACCGGCAATCCGACAAGATTGATATTAGAAGAAGCTATCGCTGAGCTTGAGGGTGGTTCTAAAGGTTTTGCCTTAAGCTCCGGCATGGCAGCGATACAGACATTATTTGCATTGTTTAATCAGGGCGACGAGATTCTAGCATCACAGGATCTTTATGGAGGAACGTATCGTCTATTTGAGGAAGGCTGGAAAAACTGGGGCGTCCCTATTCAATACGGGGACCCGCGTAATCTGCAGGCTTTCGCTGAGAAAATAAACGGCCGCACAAAGGCTCTTTTTATAGAAACACCTACTAATCCTCTGATGCAGGAAGCAGATATTCCTGCCCTTGCCGCAATAGCAGAAGAACACAATTTGCTGCTGATCGTTGACAATACTTTTTATACTCCTCTGCTGCAGCAGCCGCTGAAAATGGGTGCTGATATAGTTTTACACAGTGCCTCTAAGTATCTCGGGGGTCATAATGATGTGATTGCCGGATTAATTGCTGCTAAGGACGAAGCTATTTGTGAACAAATTAATGCCTTTCATAATGGTATGGGCACAATTCTTTCTCCAATGGATTCCTGGCTGTTAATGCGCGGCATGAAAACGCTGGCACTGAGAATGGAAAAACATACGGAAAATGCCCGGGAAATTGCTGAATTTCTTGAAAAGCACGACAAGATTACCGATGTTTTATACCCAGGCAAAGGAGGAATGCTCTCCTTTCGCGTTCAAAATGAGGAATGGGTGGATCCTTTACTGCGGAAGCTGAAGCTGGTGACTTTTGCTGAAAGCCTTGGCGGAGTTGAAAGTTTTATGACTTATCCTGCAACGCAGACGCATGCAGATGTTCCTGAAGAAGTGAGAATTGCAAACGGCGTCTGTAACCGGCTGCTTCGTTTTTCTGTAGGAATAGAAAATGTTGAAGACCTCACCGCAGACCTTGATCAGGCACTCGCTTCACTTTAGAACCCGTAGACAGAAAGGATGAATGAGTAAGTGGACTTGATGAATGAATTAAAAAACAGAGTGCTTGTCGGCGACGGAGCGATGGGGACGTACTTATACGAAAAAGGCTATAGTGGGTCTTTTGAACAATTAAACTTAAGAGCTCCTGAGACCGTAAGAAATGTGCATCAGGAATATATTGAGGCGGGGGCCGAAGTTATACAGACAAATTCATACGCTGCCAATCGAATTAAACTTCAAAACTACAATTTAGATAACGATGTAGAACGTATTAATAAAGAGGCTGTAAAGATTGCTAAATCAGCGGCAGCGGGAAATGTTTTTGTTTGTGCGACGATCGGTGGAATTAAAGGAGTTCAAAAGCTTGAGGCTGAAGACAAAGAAATAGAAAATGCGTTAATAGAGCAATGTGATGCCCTTTTGTCGGAAAAGCCGGATGGGATTATCCTTGAAACTTTTTATCATTTTGATGAGCTGCTTTCCATGACTAAAGCAATAAGAAACAGAACGAATTTGCCTATTATTGCACAGGCTGCCCTTGGTGAGGTCGGTGTAATGCACGGCGGAAAGCCTCTTCATGAGGTTTTCAGCGAATTGACCGCGGCTGGAGCGGATGTAGTAGGATTAAACTGCAGAATGGGACCTTATCATATATTAAGATCGCTAGAAACTGTACCCCTGAATGAAAATTCATATATTTCAGCTTATCCAAATGCAAGTCTGCCTGACCTGGATGATGGCCGATTCGTATATCAATCAAATCCGGATTATTTTTATGAGAGAGCTCTTGACCTTCGCAAGCAGGGTGCACGATTGATAGGCGGCTGCTGCGGAACAACACCAAGTCATACGAAAGCCGTTGCAAAAGCTGTAAAAGGATTGGCACCGGCTCTTCAAAAACAAACAGTAATCGTAAAAGAACCTCAGCTTGATCAGCCGGGCACCACAGTCGAATTTGAACGTCTTGATAAGAAAGTCAAGAAAGAGCCAACGATTATAGTAGAACTTGATCCTCCTAAAAAGCTGGCAACGAATAAATTTATGAGAGGCGCAGAAGCTTTATATGAGGCTGGGGCAGACGCAGTGACAATGGCTGATAACTCCTTAGCATCTCCGCGAATTGATAACCTTGCTATGGGAGCGCTCGTCAAGGAGCGTACTAATGCCCGTCCACTTTTGCATATCGCATGCAGGGACAGAAATTTAATCGGTCTGCAGTCTCAGCTTCTAGGCATGCATGCACTTGGTATTCAAGACGTTCTTGCTGTGACAGGAGACCCGACAAAGGTTGGAGATTTTCCAGGAGCTACGTCGGTATATGATGCGACTTCCTTTGATCTAATTTCACTGATGAAAGAGATGAACGAGGGCCGTTCTTTTTCTGGAAAATCACTCGGCCAAAAAACTTCGTTTACTGTGGCAGCTGCATTTAACCCTAATGTGAGATCACTTGAACGTGCCGTCAAAAGATTAGAGAAAAAGATAGATGCGGGTGCGGATTATTTTATGACTCAGCCAGTTTACGGTGAACAGCAATTTAAAGACATCTATGACGCAACAAAGCACCTTGCGACACCTGTCTTTATTGGGATTATGCCACTTGTAAGCAGTAGAAATGCGGAATTTCTCCATAACGAAGTACCAGGTATTAAATTAACAGATGAGATAAGAGATCGAATGGCTGCCTGTGGTGAGGATCGAGAAAAAGCAGCCATGGAAGGTATTCACATATCAAAGACACTGATTGATAATGCTCTTGAATACTTCAATGGCATATACCTTATTACTCCTTTTCTGCGGTATGACATCACAGCAGAGCTGACGAGTTATATAAAAGAAGGCGTATTAAATAAATCATAACATGGACCTCAGGTATGGGTGAGAAGGAGTGGAACGATGACAGCTGCAAAGGAAAGCTTAAAAGACAGACTTGGAAAATCAATCTTGCTGCTCGATGGGGCAATGGGTACGATGCTTCAAAATGCAGATTTAACTCCAGAGGATTTTGGCGGCGAGCACTATGACGGCTGCAATGAGTTTTTAAACGTCACAGCTCCGCATGTAATTGACCGCATTCATAGAGATTATCTTTCAGCCGGAGCAGATATCATTGAAACGAATACGTTTGGAGCGACAAGCATCGTACTGGCTGATTACGACCTCCAGGATAAAGCAGAAGAGCTTAATATCGCAGCCGCCAAACTTGCGAAGAAAGCAGCAGAGGATTTCTCCACAGATAATTTTCCGCGTTACGTAGCAGGGGCGATGGGACCAACTACAAAGTCGCTGTCCGTGACGGGTGGAGCGACGTTCGAAGAACTGACAGAGGCATATCGTGAGCAGGCTATAGGGTTGATAAAAGGCGGCTCGGATTTACTGCTGCTCGAAACGAGCCAGGATATGAGAAATGTAAAGGCAGCATATTTAGGAATTAAGCAGGCGGAGAGTATAACTAACACTGAGATGCCATTAATGATATCTGGTACGATCGAGCCGATGGGCACCACACTGGCGGGGCAGACAATTGAATCTTTTTATATTTCACTAGAGCACATGAACCCGACCGTTGTTGGACTTAACTGCGCTACCGGACCTGAATTTATGCGTGATCATCTAAGGTCTCTTTCTGAACTTGCAAAAACCTATGTCCATTGCTATCCTAATGCTGGGCTTCCGGATGAGGAAGGACATTATCATGAATCACCGGATTCACTTGCGGCGAAGCTGAAATCGTTTGCGGAGAAAGGATGGCTGAATGTTGTAGGAGGGTGTTGTGGTACAACACCTGAACACATTGAAGTGATGCGGGAAACATTGAAGGATTTTACCCCGCGGACCCCTGTAAAAGATCATCCCCACTCCGTATCCGGGATCGAACCACTTGTGTATGAGGAAGATATGCGCCCACTTTTTGTAGGGGAGAGAACGAATGTTATCGGCTCTCGTAAATTTAAGCGGCTGATTAATGAAGAAAAATTTGAAGAAGCTTCTGAAATTGCAAGAGCTCAGGTTAAGCGGGGAGCTCACGTAATAGATGTCTGTTTAGCAGACCCGGATCGTGAAGAGCTTGAAGATATGGAAACTTTTTTGAGTTACGTTGTAAACAAAGTCAAGGTTCCATTGATGATTGATTCCACGGATGGTGCAGTAATAGAAAAAGCGCTGACCTACTCTCAGGGAAAGGCGATCATAAATTCAATCAACTTAGAAGATGGTGAAGAACGTTTTGAACAGATCGTTCCAATTATAAAAAAATTCGGTGCAGCCGTGGTGGTAGGTACGATTGATGAAACGGGAATGGCTGTCTCAGCTGAAAGAAAGCTTGAAATAGCGAAAAGGTCCCATGATTTACTCGTGAACAAATACGGCATGAACGCAAAAGATATTATTTTCGATCCGCTCGTTTTTCCTGTGGGAACAGGAGATGAACAATATATAGGGTCAGCTGAAGCTACTGTAGATGGAATTAAATTAATTAAAGAAGCTCTGCCGGACTGCTTAACGATCCTGGGGGTGAGTAATGTCTCCTTTGGGCTTCCTCCAGTTGGCCGTGAAGTTTTGAATGCTGCATACATGTATTATTGCACCAATGCCGGGCTTGATTACGCGATTGTCAACACAGAAAAGCTGGAGCGTTTTGCAAGTATTCCAGATTATGAAAAGGAACTGGCCAGAAAGCTTCTTTTTGAAACCTCTGATGAGACCCTTGCTGAATTTACCGCTCATTACCGTGGGAAAAAATCAGAGAAAAAGAAAATAGAAAAAAACCTATCTCTTGAGGACAGATTATCTGAGTACATCGTTGAGGGGACGAAAGAAGGGCTGTATGAAGATCTTGACGAAGCCCTGAAAAAATTTGCCCAGCCACTGGATATAATCAACGGACCTCTGATGGCAGGAATGGATAAGGTAGGTAAATTATTTAATAACAATGAATTAATTGTTGCAGAGGTACTTCAAAGTGCTGAAGCTATGAAGGCAGCGGTTGCACATCTTGAGCCGCATATGGATAAAAAAGAAGATGATTCGGGCAAAGGCAAAATACTTTTGGCAACAGTTAAAGGAGATGTGCATGATATCGGGAAAAATCTTGTCGATATCATTTTAACTAATAATGGATTTAAAATTGTAAATCTTGGTATCAAAGTAACATCGAATGAATTAATCGAAGCCATAAACAAAGAGAGACCTGATGCGATTGGATTAAGTGGTCTGCTCGTGAAATCAGCTCAGCAGATGGTTCTGACAGCTCAGGATTTGAAAAATCAAAAAATATCCATTCCAGTTCTTGTGGGAGGGGCTGCACTAACAAGAAAGTTTACCGAGCAGAAAATCAGCGCTGAATATGAAGGAATGGTACTTTACGCAAAAGATGCCATGAACGGACTGGATCTTGCCAACAAGCTCGCGGTACCGGATGAAAAAACGAAGCTTCAGCAGTTACTCGATGACAAAAGGAAAAAGCGGATAGAACTTGGCTCCGGAGCAAAGGAATCTAAACAAACAAATATTGCCCCGGTGCCGGAGAGGTCTCAGGTTGCACTAGATGTTCCAGTCCGTATTCCTCCTGATTTAAAAGAGCATGTCCTAAAAAATCACAGCATTGCTCACCTGCAACCGTACGTTAACCTGCAGATGCTGCTTGGAAAACATTTAGGCCTGCAGGGGAAGGTCAGCCGGCTTTTGGCGGAAAATGATAAAAAGGCTGTTGAACTTAAAAATAAAGCGTTTGATCTTCTTGACCGGGCCAAAACAGAGGGACTCTTGAAGGCACACGGTTTGTACAGATTTTATCCTGCACAGTCTAAGGGTAATCAAATATTCATTTATGATGATCCTAAGGCACAAAATGTATTAGAAACGTTTACTTTTCCGCGGCAGCCACGGTCTCCACACTTGTGTCTCGCTGATTTTGTCAGACCTGTCAGCAGCGGCGAGATAGACTATATCGGATTTCTAACAGTGACTGCCGGCGAAGGTGTTCGCGGACTGTCTGCACAGGCAAAAGATAAAGGTGACTATTTGTTTAGTCATTTGATCCAGGCAACAGCTCTCGAACTTGCAGAAGGCTTTGCTGAACGTATCCATCAAATGATGAGAGATCAATGGGGAATCCCGGATTCACCGGATATGTCAATGGAAGAGCGTTTCTCTGCAAAATATGAAGGAATACGTGTTTCGTTTGGATATCCCGCCTGCCCTGATTTAGAGGATCAAGCGAAGCTGTTCAGACTGCTCCAACCGAATAAAATCGGTGTGGAACTAACCGATGAGTATATGATGGAGCCGGAAGCCTCTGTATCTGCAATGGTATTTGCTCATCCGGAAGCTAGATATTTCAGTGTTTTATAATTAATAGTGAAGCGGGGCTGTCAAAAGGTCATAAAAAATGGCCTTTTGACAGTCCATTTTTTCGATTCTATAAGAGATTTGTTGGTTAGGAGGAACTTATACCCCCTCGTATGAATGGCTCTTCAGCTCTTGCTTTTCCGCGACGCACCGGACGTGCTAGCGTCGATGATGGCCACATGACGTGGCCGGTTTTAGTCGACCCGGCGTCTCACCTGATCGCCAATCAAAAATAATGGACGCTCTAACATCGAATCCCTCCCCTTTTATGTATTACTTTCATTGTACAAAAAAAGAGTGCCTTTCTTTTATAGATCAAAGAAAATCACTCTTTTTAGTTTTCCCTTTGTTGATTCCACGATGAGCGTTCGGGGGTGACGCCTGCGGGAACAGCGCGAGCCGAAGATCCACTTGGTCAAGTGATCTTCTGGACCAAGTTAGCTGAGGCCGTGCCCGCGGCAAGCATCCACCGATAAGCGATTCGTGAGAATCCACAACAAACTGTAACAGATCTTTCAGATTAGAAATAGGAAAGTATAAGAAAAGCTAAAGCTTCTGCCGGAAAGCCTGACAGAACGCCAAGATTTTCTTTATACATTTCAAGGGTGAAGAGAAGAAGGAAGAAAGTATAAGAAAAGCTAAGGCTTCTGTCGAAAAAGCCTGACAGAACGCCAAGATTTTCTTTATACATTTCAAGGGTGAAGAGAAGAAGGAAGAAAGTATAAGAAAAGCTAAGGCTTCTGTCGAAAAAGCCTGACAGAACGCCAAGATTTTCTTTATACATTTCAAGGGTGAAGAGAAGAAGGAAGAAAGTATAAGAAAAGCTAAGGCTTCTGTCGAAAAAGCCTGACAGAACGCCAAGATTTTCTTTATTGGAAAAAATGAATAAAAACGGTAGTCCAGAAGAAAATAAAGGTAAGCCTAGCAAGTAAATTGAACAGGGAGGTTTAGACTACCGTGCAAATAAAGAAAGTAAAACGTGGGAAAAGTGTAATGTTTTTAGTGATGGCAGGGTTGATTATGATGGTTTTTCAACCCGCGCAGGCGGCTGCTTTTTCCGATCAGATCATCCAGAAAGGTGCCACTGGAGATGACGTAATTGAGCTTCAGGCCAGAATGCAGCATAACGGATTTTTTAATGGAAAAATTGATGGAGTTTTTGGCTGGGGCACATACTGGGCGGTTAAAAATTTCCAGGAAGATTTTGGGATAGAAGTTGACGGCCTGGTTGGAGATGAGATGAAACAAAAGCTGGAACAGACGACGGAATACGATGAGGCTTTCGTAAAAGAAGCACTGGAAAACGGCCGCAAATTCACGCATTACGGCGGTACTCCAAAAGACATTCAAAAGGGTGCGAAAGGAAGCTCGGATAAGGGAAAAAGTCAGGGTGAAAAGCAGCAGGCACCATCCGGGCAGGATAGAGACACTGCTCCAGAAGGCAAACAAGATGAGCAGGCACCTGCTCCAGAGCAGCCGGAACAGGGCGGAGGAGAAGGACAGCCTTCACAGGAAGCGCCACAGCCAGCTGAACCAGAAGAGCAGGACAATCGTGCAAATATCCAAAAAGCAATGAACGTGCCGGAAGGGTATTCAGAAAATGATATTCAATTAATGGCAAACGCAGTTTACGGAGAAGCTCGCGGGGAGCCATATGAGGGACAGGTTGCTGTGGCAGCAGTTATTATCAATCGAATTAACAGCGCAACATTTCCTAATACGGCTGCAGGAGTAATTTTTGAACCCCGGGCATTCACGGCGGTGGCAGATGGTCAAATCTATATGACGCCTAACGAAGAAGCTAGAAAAGCAGTTCTTGATGCTATCAATGGTCAGGATCCGTCAGACGGAGCAATATATTACTTTAATCCTGATACTGCAACCTCAGGTTGGATCTGGGGCAGACCACAAATCAAAAATATTGGTAAGCACGTTTTCTGTAAATAATGGAGGTGATTCATGATGATTAGAACTATAATTATTGCTGTGTTAGTGTTAGCACTTGTCGGTACAGGTTTCTGGGGAGTAAGTCAGGCGAATGAAAATGAAGCTCTAAAAAATTCAACCGAGAATAACTATCAGCGTGCGTTTCACGATCTCGCGTTTCACCTTGATCAGCTCGAGGATGAAGTCGGCTCCACCCTTGCTATGAATTCTAGAAAACAATTGTCCAGCTCTATGGCAGAGGTATGGAGAATAACCTCATTGGCTCAAAGTGAACTTGGCCAGCTTCCACTCGGTATTATGAATTTAAACGAGACAGAGGAACTTCTATATAATATAGGAGATTTCAGCTATAACACATCCGTAAGAGACCTTGAGGATGAGCCGCTTACAGATAAAGAGTATAAAAGACTGGAGAAGTTTTATAATGAATCAGGTGAAATCAAGAATGATCTCCGGAAATTGCAGGCATCTACCCTGAAAGAAAACTGGAAGTGGAACGATGCAGAAACTGCGATGAATATGAATGATAATCCGGAAGACAATTCAATCGTTAATGGATTTCAACTGATTGATGAAAAGGTAAAAGGGTACGCTGAAACTGATTGGGGCGCAGAAAACGGATTTACGCCTGATGTAGACGAGAAACTAGCTGAGACTTTATCCGGGAAAGAATATACTGAAGAGGAAGCCGTCGAAAAAGCAAAAGAATTTATCGGTCTGCCGGATGATATGGAAGCGACAGTAGAACCGTTAGGAGAAGGAGTAGCTTATGAAGGCTATTCAATGAAGATAAAGGAGCCTGAAGGTGAAGCTGATATATCACTGGACATGACCAAAAAAGGCGGGCATCCTCTCTGGTTTTTACAATCCAGACCTATTGATGAACCTGAAATCAGTCTCAACGAAGCTTCAGAAAAAGCAGCAGAATTCCTTGATAGAAATGGATTTGAAAACATGCAGGTACTGGATAGTAAACAATACGACACAGTCGGAACGTTTTTGTTTGCTCCAGTAGTTGACAATACTCGAATTTATCCAGACTCAGTTATGATGGAAATCGCTCTTGATGACGGTGAAGTGGTTGGATTTAAAGGGGCAGATTATGTCGCCAATCATAGGGACCGGGGCGAGTTTACACCAGCGATTACTGAAGAAGAAGCAAAAGAGAAAGTAAATCCAAAAGTTGATATCATGGAATCTTCTCAGGCGCTCATATTCAATAAAGCGGATAAAGAGGTGTTATGCTACGAATTCATCGGGCGTCTAAACGACGACACTTTCAAAATTTATATTAATGCGGACAACGGGGATGAAGAATTAGTACAAAAAATGAGCAATGCCGAACCAGTTTACGATACGATGTAGTTCGAAAAAGAAGAAGCATAAACTGCTTCTTCTTTTTTACATTTCATGACATAATAGAAGAAATTATAATTAATTTAGGGGGAACGGTATGATTGATGTCGGCAATACGATTCATTTAGAATTAAGCGAGCCTTCTGAAACAGGTGCTGTAAAAAATAGTAAATACCGGTGCCGCCTGATTGATACAGCAAAAGGATGCTTCATTATTGAACCACCAGTAAACGAAAAAACCCGAAAAACGGTGTTTTTTATGGAAGGCACACAATTTCAAGCCTGGTTTATAGGGTTCGACCAGGCAGTTTATTCTTTTCAAACGGAAGTGAAAAGCCGTCGAAATTCGAAGATTAATGCGCTCGTGATATATGATCCCGGCAGAGAAAAATATTATCGGTTACAGCGCAGAAATTATGTAAGAATCGACACTTCAATAGATTTTTCCATCCAGCCGGCCGGCACGTCCTCTCCTCCTGTTATAACCACTTCTCTTGATATCAGTGGAGGTGGTCTGGCTGTTCTGCTGCCGGCTCATCACTTCTTAAAGGAAGACATGAAGGTCAAGGTGTGTGGGGTTCTTCACTTTCAGGATGGAGAAATATGCTATGTTCATGCAAGGTGTAAAGTTATTAGAATTTTGAAAGAAGAAATTGGAAAAACTCCACGTGCTTCCCTTCAATTCATAGAAATTCCGGAGAACGACCGGCAAAAAATTATTCGCTATTGTTTTGAACAGCAAATGTCGGTGAGAAATAGCCAAAAAAGTCGCAATCGTTAGATTTGTTCGATCTGCTGTGGTATGATAATCTTTAAATACTACAATATAATAGGGATTTTTCCCCCTTACATCATTGTCATACATATCGCAGTAAACGGGGTGTATTATGAACAAAATCAATGTAGCAATTGACGGACCAGCAGGAGCAGGAAAAAGCACCGTTGCAAAAGCAGTAGCAGCCAGGCTTCAGTATATGTATATAGATACTGGGGCCATGTACAGAGCACTTACGTGGAAAGCGCTGAATACTAGGACGAATGTGAAGGAAGAATCGAAGCTTGTCGAGCTGCTTGCAAATACCTCCATAATAATGGATAAATATGGGCAGGGTAACGTATATGCCGACAATGACAATGTAACTGAGGCGATTCGTTCGGAAGCTGTAACGGCGAATGTTTCGGATGTCGCAATGCATCCTCAGGTCCGAAAGCAGATGGTTCTTCAGCAACGGCAGCTCGCTGCTGAAAACGGAGCTGTTCTGGACGGCCGGGATATTGGAACAGTCGTCCTGCCGAATGCAGAATTAAAGATTTTTCTGCAGGCCTCTGTCGAAATTAGAGCCAGCAGGCGCCATCAGGAACATCTCGATAATGGCCTTCCGTCTGATCTGGAATTCATCAAAAAAGATATTGAGCGGCGTGACAAGATTGACAGTTCCAGGGAAGCCTCCCCTCTTTTAAAAGCCGAGGACGCAGTCGAAATTGATTCTTCAAATAAGTCCATAGCTGAAGTGACGGATATTATTTGCAGAATTGCTGAAGAGAGGATTCAGTCCCATGACCATATATAAAATCGGCCGGTTTTTATGCCGTCTACTGTTCTCCTCTGTCATGAAAGCCCAAGTGATCGGAAAAGAGAATATTCCGGAAGACCGCGCGGTCCTGCTCTGCTCCAACCATATTAGTAATTTTGATCCTCCGCTTGTCGGTTCATTTCTAAAAAGACAGGTGCACTATCTTGCTAAAGAAGAATTATTTCAAAAAAAAGTAATTGGGCCGCTACTAAATGCACTTGGTGCGTTCCCTGTCAAAAGAGGGATGGGAGACAGGCAGGCATTGCGAAAAGGGCTTGGTTTATTAGAGGAAGGAAAGGTTTTATGCCTGTTTCCTGAGGGTACAAGAAGCAGGACAGGAGAAATTGGAAAAGGATTGTCAGGAGCAGGATTTTTTGCCTTACGTTCAAACGCTGTGATTATCCCTGTGGCAGTTCTTGGAGATTATAAACCATTCAAGAGAGTTACGGTGGTTTATGGAAAGCCGATTTCTTTTCAGGAATTAAGAGATAAGAAAATTAATGCTGCAATCGCTACCGAAGTGATAATGAACAGTATCCAGGAAACAAGAGATCAGGTTTCCAGGACATATGTAAAAGGATGATATAAACTCTCTAAAAAGAGTTTATCATAATGGATTAGATATATTTTTTCTTTTAAGGATAGTGAAGGAGGCAATTGTCAATGGTTGATGAAATGAACAACGAAATCGCTGGTATGAAAGAATTTAATGTAGGGGACATCGTCTCTGCAAAAGTAACGAAGGTGGAAGAAAAGCAGGCATATGCAGATGCGGGATATAAGGTTGATGCAATTATTCCGATCAGTGAATTATCCAGCCTGCACGTGGAAAAAGTAAGTGATGTTCTTAATGAAGAGGATGAACTTGAATTTAAAGTAATTAAAGCAGAGGATGACGAGCTTGTTCTTTCCAGAAGAGGTGCACTTGCTGAAAAAGCGTGGGGGGACCTCCAGACAAAGCACGATTCCGGTGAAATAATTGAAGCGGAAGTAGCAGAAGTAGTAAAGGGCGGTCTTGTCGTTGATCTTGGCGTCCGCGGCTTTATTCCTGCATCCTTAGTAGAGCGTCATTATGTGGAAGATTTTGCTGACTATAAAGGGCGTACTGTCCGGTTGAAAGTTGTGGAGCTTGATCCGGCAGATAATAAATTGATTCTGTCACAAAGAGCCGTCCTTGATGAAGAAGCTGAGAGCCACAAAAAAGAAGTTCTCGACAATCTCCAGGTTGGTGATACTGTAGAGGGAACTGTTCAGCGCCTGACAGATTTCGGGGCATTTGTGGACATCGGCGGAGTAGACGGACTCGTACACATTTCGCAAATGGCTCATCATCGTGTGGAATCGCCTGGTGAAATTGTGAAGGAAGGCGAGACCATAAAGGTGAAAATCCTCGCTGTAGATTCTGAAAGCGAACGGGTTTCTTTATCGATAAAAGAAACTCTTCCTGGACCTTGGACTACCATCGAAGGCCAGATAGAACCCGGGGATATAATTGAAGGACAGGTGAAACGGCTAGTTTCTTTCGGTGCGTTTGTTGAGGTTGCTCCCGGAGTAGAAGGCCTGGTTCACATATCTCAGATTGCTAACCGGCACATTGGGACACCGGGCGAAGTGCTCGAGGAAGGTCAGGCAGTTCAAGCAAAGGTTCTTGATGTGAACCCTTCTGAACAGCGGATTTCATTGAGTATCCGGGAGCTTGAAAAAGCAGATACAAGTGACCAGAAGGTGCAGCAGGAATATTCTGAACCTGAAGAAGACCACTCGGGATTTTCTTTAGGGGATATGATTGGTGATCAGTTAAAAAAATATAAAAAATAAGGAGTACTGTACCATTGTCACGGTCAAAGCGTAAACTAGATCATATTGATTATGCTCTTTCAACCGGGTTTTCAACAAGCAATAGCTTTGATGACATCCGCTTCGTGCACAACAGTCTTCCGTCCATATCATTTTCTGAGGTGGATTTTTCCACAACTATCGGCGAACTTACAATGAGTTCGCCGATTATTATTAATGCAATGACTGGTGGAGGAGGATTGGAAACGGAAAATATCAACAGACGGTTGGCAGCAGCTGCCAGAGAGACAAATACTGTCATGGCGGTTGGGTCGCAGATGTCGGCGATAAAAAGACCCGAAGAAAGTAATACTTACCGTGCCGTTCGTCAAGAAATCGGCACTGGATTAGTTTTTGCCAATTTAGGAAGTGAAGCAACCCCGGATCAGGCACAACAAGCAGTGGAAATGATAGAAGCAGATGCTCTGCAAATACATTTAAATGTGGTGCAGGAGCTCGTCATGCCTGAAGGTGACAGAGATTTTAAAGGTGCACTGCAGAGGATGGAAGCTATAGCTTCTACTATTAATGTACCAGTGATCGTAAAAGAAGTTGGATTTGGTCTGTCCAGAGAAACAGTACAGCGCCTGTGGAACGCAGGGATATCCATAGTGGATACAGGAGGAAAGGGAGGAACGAACTTTTCCAGTATCGAAAATAAGCGCCGGGACGAGCCATATTCTTTCTTTGATGAATGGGGATTAACGGCTGCGGCGTCTATAGCGGAAGCTCGCACGGTCTCCCCGCAAATTTCAATAATCGGTTCAGGAGGCGTCAGACATGGAGCCGATATTGCAAAAGCAATCGCGATGGGTGCTGATGCCTGTGGAATGGCAGGGAAAATGCTTAGCGCTGTAAGCGAATCCGGTACAGAAGGAGCAGTGCAGTTTATCAGAAGATGCCAGCAGGAGCTTGCTGTTGTCATGACAGCTTTGGGAGCAGCGTCTGTCTCAGATTTGAAAAGATGTCCCCTGATTATCGATAATCAGACACATCACTGGCTTTCAGAGCGAGGAATTGATACGAAGGCATTTGGGCTGCGAGACAGTTCACTTGACCCCGATTGAGGTTCTGCATAATATTTTGCAGAGCCTTTTTAATGGTACTATTATTAATGCTGCTGAGGAATAAAATGAAAAGCTTTTGGTGAAGATGGTCAGTAAAAAGGGGTGTATGCAGTGTTCTGGCTGATTTCACTTTGGTATCTATGGATTATTTCAGTATTTATGCTTCCGCGGCCATCACTATCAAGATCAATCATTCTCTTATTTGCTATTATTATATATCCTCTCACCTGGGACCTTTATTTCATGACTGTTTCTATTTTTTATATATTACTGGTCTTTCTTGGATTTTATACACTGCCGGCGATTACTCTTTTCTCCCGCTGGTACGTGGTGGGCATGTCCATCGCATTATCATTTTTATTTGCGGCCGTTTTCATGGCAGAATGGATGGAACCAGTTATTTTTCTTTATGGTAAAACGTTGACGTTAACGCTGGGCTTTGGGTTCATTATCTTATTATTATTTGATGATTTCAAATCAAGAATGGCTGGTTCTGTTCTCAGTATATTTGGCGGCACCTTGATTTATCAGGTCCATTTATTTCCGTTAACGAAAAGCATTGTTTTAGGAGATCCTGTTCTATTGAATGTAATGCTTTTAGTCCATGCAGGGATTACAGTTCTTCATGGGATTGAAATCTCTCTTGAAAAATGGTCTAAAAGAGCAGATAAAACACATTCAGGTTTGCCGGCTTCACAATAAATCTGCTACAATAAAATGCGCTCTAATAATTTCAGATAGTATAGAAATAGAGGCTGAACCAATAGAAATTTAAATATTGGACTGCCTCTTTTCTTTATGACTTCAGGCAAGTATAGTAATAAGCAGAGATGTATGATGGAAAGGACAGAATAATATAATGGCTAAACCAGTTATTGCAATCGTCGGTCGTCCAAATGTAGGGAAGTCTACGATTTTTAATCGAATTATTGGGGAAAGAATGGCGATCGTAGAGGACGTACCCGGCGTTACAAGGGATCGAATATATGGAGCAGGGGAATGGTTGAACCGCGAATTTAATGTAATTGATACAGGCGGAATAGAAATCAGTGAAGAGCCTCTGCTCGTACAAATGAAACAGCAGGCCCAGATAGCCATCGATGAAGCTGATGTAATCGTATTTATCACAAATGGCAGAGACGGTGTCACCGGTGCAGATGAGGAAGTAGCAGCATTGCTGCGCCGTTCAAAAAAACCAGTAATTTTAGCAGTCAATAAGATTGATAATTATGAAATGCGTGAAAAGCTTTATGAATTTTATGCGCTCGGCACAGGTGAGGTGTTCGGTATTTCAGGTGCCCACGGTCTGGGTCTTGGCGACTTACTTGATGAAGTACTCAATCATTTTCCTGAAGAACAGGAAGCAGATTATTCCGAGGACACTATCAAAATGGCCGTGATCGGACGGCCGAATGTTGGAAAGTCCTCGCTAGTAAATGCGGTGACAGGAGAAGAGCGAGTAATAGTCAGCAATATTCCGGGAACAACTAGAGATGCTGTTGATACCATTTTTGAAAAAGATGATCAGGAGTATGTTGTTATCGATACTGCCGGAATGCGAAAACGAGGAAAGGTATATGAAGCGACTGAAAAATATAGTGTGCTGCGCGCTCTCAGGGCTATTGACCGCTCAGATGTAGTGTTAGTAGTACTTGACGCGGAGACGGGGATCAGGGAACAGGATAAAAAGATTGCTGGCTTTGCTCATGAAGCCGGCAGAGCGATTGTCATTGTGGTAAACAAATGGGACGCTGTCAATAAGGACAACAAAACGATGGGAGAATTTACCGAGAGAATTAGAGATGAATTTCAATATTTATCCTATGCCCCGATCATTTTCCTGTCAGCCAAAACGAAGCAGCGGCTCCAGCATCTGCTGCCCGTAGTCAAAGAAGCAGCAGACAACCATAATTTGCGTGTTCCTACAAATGTATTAAATGACGTTATTATGGATGCAGTAGCGATGAACCCAACCCCGACAGAGCATAACAGAAGACTGAGAATTAATTATGTTACTCAAGTCGCTGTGGCACCTCCAACAATCGTATTATTTGTAAATGATCCGGAGCTGCTCCACTTTTCCTACCGTCGTTTTCTTGAAAATCGACTCCGCGAAGCGTTTCATTTTGAAGGAACACCGATAAAGATAATTGCCAGAAAGAAAAATGACTAAAGGCAATAACATGGTAACTCTTTGGGAAGAGGAGAAAAAATGGAAATTATTATTTCAGTACTGTCAGCTTATTTGATTGGTTCAATCAGCTTTAGTTATTTGATAGCAAAAAAAGTTAAAAAAATTGATATTCGGCAGCATGGCAGCGGCAACGCCGGAGCAACAAATACCTTAAGAGTTCTTGGAAAAGGACCGGCTGTACTTGTTCTTTCCCTGGACATACTAAAAGGGGTTGCTGCTGTATGGATTGCAGTAATTCTTGAAAATACAGGAGTGCTGCCGGCGTTAACTCCATTAGGGCAGATTGAAGGGCTGGCACCGGCACTTGCAGGATTAGCTGCTATATTTGGGCACAATTGGCCGCTATATTATGGATTCAAAGGTGGAAAAGGGGTGGCCACAGCAGTAGGAGTAGTCGGAACCCTTGTATTTTTTCCTGCCGTATATGTTGGAATTGCTGCAATTTTGGCAATAATATTAACCAGGTATGTCTCGCTTGGATCTTTAATATTTGCAGTTTTCACCCCGCTGCTCATCATACTTACGGTCTCTCATTATGATCATCCGATCACTTACTTTTATTTGACAGCCCTGCTTGGGATTATTTCCATATGGAGACACCGCACCAATATACAGCGTTTAATCAATGGAACGGAAAATAAAATCTGCTCAAAATAGCTTACACGAAACGTACAAGGAGAGAAGTCAATGACAGATAAAATAGCAGTAATTGGAGCAGGGAGCTGGGGGACAGCACTGGCAGTAGTTCTTTCTGATAATAAGTATGAAGTCGAGATCCTGACAAGACGTGCGGAACAGGCAGATGAAATTAACAACCTTCATACAAATGAAAAGTATTTAGCCGATGCTTCCCTGTCTGCTGATATTCGAGCCACTGTCAAAACAGAGTCCTGTCTTTCAGACGCTGCAGCTGTTCTGTTAGTTGTGCCGACTAAAGCTGTACGAGAGACAGTAAAGCAGGTAAAACCATTCTTGCAGGCAAATCAGATCATTATTCACGCGTCAAAAGGTATCGAGCCGGGCAGTTCGAAAAGAATATCGGAAATGATTGAGGAGGAACTGCAAGGTAGACCATTTGCAGCACTCGCAGTATTATCCGGCCCAAGCCATGCAGAAGAAGTCTGTCAGAGGCAGCCGACCACAGTAACAGTTTCATCAAGAGATCTCGAAGCGGCGAAACGAGTGCAGGATATGTTTATGAACCATCATTTTCGAGTCTATACGAATGAAGATCTGCTGGGGGTCGAAATTGGTGGGGCTTTAAAAAATATTATTGCTCTCGGTATCGGACTAACGGATGGACTGGGCTATGGTGATAATGCGAAAGCTGCTCTTATGACAAGAGGTCTCGCAGAAATCGCAAGGCTTGGCATAAAATTAGGAGCGAACCCACTGACGTTTACAGGCCTCTCAGGACTCGGTGATTTGATTGTAACCTGTACAAGCAGCCACAGCCGTAATTGGAGGGCAGGGTATAAGCTCGGGCAGGGAAAAAGTCTTGAAACTGTACTTAATGAAATGGGCATGGTGGTGGAAGGAGTCCGTACCACGCAGGCAGTCCATGAACTTGCAGAACGGATAGAGGTTGAAATGCCGATTACTCATGCACTCTACAATGTATTATTTAATGGACAAACTCCCCAGGAGGCTACAGAACAACTGATGGGAAGAGTTCGAAAGCACGAAGTCGAGAACGTATCATCACTGATGGGCACAGAATTTCAAGAGCAGTGGAGCCATGTTGATCAGTCTGATGAAAACAGCAATAAATAAGGAACCCCTTCCTTTTCCGTGCATAGTATAATTTGAACACGTTGCGGAAGGGAGGCGGGCAGTATGAGAGAACGTCGGGGAGATTCTGTCTTCGATCATATTTCCAAAAAAACCAACGTCAAGCAAGATGACCTGTTTCAACTCGTTCAATCTCTTCAGGGTGCTGATTTTAAAGATGAAAAAACTGTGAGAAACGTAATAAGGGAAGTTGCGCGTATGGCTGGCAAAAGGGTGCCGAAGGAAAAAGAAGACGAATTGGTTCAAGCAATTACCAACCAAAATATACCGATGGACTTTGCTTCGTTAAACAAATGGTTTCAGTCTAAATAAATTTTTCTCTCGCATTAAGGCATATGCATACTCTCACCGCTCTACGTTTGAATATAGTAAATGGAAAAGAATTCAGGCTGTAAAATCAGGAAAGAATATAGGATGAAAAACCAGCCGGCAAAGCCCCTGCCTGCTGGTTTATTGTTTCTCTTACATATATGAATCAATTTCATAAATGCTATTCTGAATATATAACACGAACATTCGATTGTAGTGTAAGGCGACGACTCCAGATCGATTATAACCGGCCGTAAGAACATCGTACTTAGCAGCAAATAACGATTTTTTGAACAATTCTAGACGATCTTTTTGCGGACAGCTTTTATCCAGTACGCTTATGTTATAATATGGGCTGTTAAAGGAGGAAGTAACATGACCGCGTTGCAGAATATGTGGTTTTCATTTTTTGGTTTATTTTTAATGTTTATATCTACAGGTGCCGCTGTGCTGGGACGGGAGAAGCTTTCAGGTTTTTGGAGGTATCTCGTTTTAACGATATCTTTTATTTGTTTAGTGATAGCAGGATTGATTGTGATTGCAGTGGTGTTTAGAGGACCGCTTGCGGATGCGTAAGTGTAATGGAGGTGAAGTCAGTTGCCTTCTGCAGCTATAAAAATTTTTTCAATGGCTATTCTTTCTTTACTGATTCTTAGCGGCTGCATGTTTCCGGAATCAGAACGTGCAGAAAACCAGGTTCCTTATGAAAATCAGCTTGCATCGGTACAGCAGGCAGTGGAACAGTATAGAGAAGATAATGGTGTACTTCCTATTCAGAATAGGGATGAAAATATACCGGAATACCAAAAGTATGTCGTAGATTTTCGGAAAATGATGCCAAGATATCTGCAGGAACCGCCCGGGAATTCTTTCGAAAGCGGCGGACCGTTTCAATATGTAATTATTGACCCGGAGGAGGAAGCTGAAGTAAAAGTTATAGATTTGCGGGTAATGAATGAAATACAGGCATTTGAAAGGGAAATACAGGCTTATATTAAAAAGAACGAATATGCTCCTATTAAGGAAGCGGTCGGTCCGAATGTCTATAAAATAGATATGGAGCGGCTGGATTATCACCGCGAGGCAAAAGTGGAAAGTCCTTATTTTAATACCACTCTTCCCCTGCTTATTAATCAAAATGGAAAGGTATTGATTGATTATTCCATTGACCTTAACATAGCTTTAAGAGAGCATGAACATAATTTTGAGCCTGGGGATAATATTATGCCTGTATTAACGGACAATTATCCAATTGTCCCTGCTTTTTCCGTTCCATACACGATTGATAATAATAATGAACCCGAATTTTTGGAAACAGACTAATCCTTGCCCGCCGTGCTGCGGACAAGGATTTTCTATTTTATAAATCAAAGTAAGTCATATCCCTCGGACAATGTCATAGAATGTATTGTCATACATGAAAAACCGGTATCGGAGATGAACCGAACAGGAGGGGATCTAGTGGAAAAGATTGATATCTTTAAGGATATCGCGGAACGGACCGGCGGAGACATATATCTTGGAGTAGTTGGAGCAGTCCGAACCGGTAAGTCCACATTCATTAAGAAATTTATGGAGCTCGTAGTTCTGCCAAATATGGAAAGCGAAGCAGAAAGGGCAAGAGCAAAAGACGAGCTGCCGCAAAGTGCAGCCGGAAAAACGATTATGACAACGGAACCGAAATTTGTACCTAATAACGCAGTTTCACTTGAAGTCGATGAAGGCATTGATGTCAATGTTCGTTTAGTCGACTGTGTAGGCTATGCAGTTCCAGGTGCAAAAGGGTATGAGGATGAAAACGGTCCTCGGATGATCAACACTCCATGGTATGAGGATCCAATTCCATTTCAGGAAGCAGCTGAAATTGGAACACGAAAGGTAATCCAGGAGCATTCAACGTTAGGTGTAGTAATTACTTCTGACGGAACGATCGGGGATATTCCCCGGATGGATTATTTAGAAGCAGAAGAAAGAGTTATATCAGAACTTAAAGAAGTTGGAAAACCTTTTATCATTGTAGTAAATACGGTGCGTCCTCATCATCCGGAAACTCAGGCACTTCGAAATAAGCTTGAAGAAGAGCATGATATTCCAGTTCTTGCTATGAGTATAGAAAGTATGACAGAGCACGATATTCACAATGTATTAAGAGAAGTACTATTTGAGTTCCCTGTGCATGAAGTAAATGTAAACCTGCCAAGCTGGGTAATGGTGCTGCGGGAATCTCACTGGCTCAGGGAAGATTATGAAAAGTCTGTACGTAACACCGTAAAAGATATTAAGAGGCTCCGCGATGTTGATCGCGTAGTACAGCAATTTGCCACGGAGTTTGAATTTATCGAAGATGCTGGGTTAACAGGAATAGAGATGGGCAAAGGGATCGCAGAAATTGATTTATTTGCTCCAGACCCGCTGTATGACCAGATTCTAAAAGAAGTAGTCGGTGTGGAAATTAGAGGCAAGGATCATCTGCTGCAGTTAATGCAGGATTTTGCTTATGCCAAAAGTGAATATGATCAAGTGAGCGAAGGATTAAAGATGGTTAAACAGACTGGTTATGGAATAGCCGCTCCGGCATTGTCCGATATGAGTCTGGATGAACCAGAAATTATCCGCCAGGGTTCAAGATTTGGAGTTCGTTTGCGGGCGGTAGCTCCGTCTATTCATATGATTAAAGTAGATGTAGAGTCTGAGTTTGCTCCGATAATCGGAACGGAAAAACAAAGTGAAGAACTCGTCCGATATTTAATGCAGGATTTTGAGGAAAATCCACTCTCCATATGGAATTCTGATATTTTCGGACGCTCTCTCAATTCCATTGTTCGTGAAGGTATTCAGGCTAAGCTGTCATTAATGCCGGAAAATGCCCGCTATAAATTAAAAGAAACTCTCGAGAGGATTATAAACGAGGGATCCGGCGGTTTGATAGCGATTATCCTATAATATAAACATGTATGGCTGTCATCATTTGCGGGCAGCCAGTTATTTTTTCATGATAATTGTTTACATAATTATATTATCGTTAATTAAAATCCAGTTAGTATTTTTGCTTTATAGCAGTCCTTATGCTAAAATTTTTCAAAGGTTAACCTACAGTTGATAGGAGGAAACAGGGTGGAAACCTTTGACCATGAAAAAATAGAGAAAGCTGTAAAGATGATCCTTGAAGCTGTCGGGGATGATCCTGATAGAGAGGGAGTTGCTGATACTCCAAAGCGGGTAGCGAAAATGTATGAAGAAGTTTTTCAAGGATTAAAAGAAAACCCCGCTGATCATTTACAAACGGTTTTTGGTGAGGATCATGAAGAACTGGTGCTGGTCCGGGACATTCCGTTTTATTCTATGTGTGAACATCACCTGGTTCCATTTTTTGGGAAAGCGCATATCGGTTATATCCCTAAAGGTGGAAAAGTGACAGGGCTGAGCAAACTAGCACGAACCTTAGAAGTGGTGGCCAGACGTCCACAGCTCCAGGAGCGTATCACTTCAACCATCGCCGATACAATCGTCGATACCCTTCAGCCACACGGGGTAATAGTCGTAATTGAAGCAGAGCATATGTGCATGACGATGAGAGGTGTAAAAAAGCCTGGTGCCGAAACTGTTACATCGGCAGTAAGAGGTTCATTCGAAACGGATGAAGCATCCAGAGCCGAAGTCCTCTCCTTAATTAACCGTGGATAATATTATAAGAAACAGGTGGATGATGGTATGAGTAGTAAAGATGATTTTTTTGTAATTAAAGCAGAAGAGGACGGAGTCAATGTTATTGGGTTAACAAGAGGAACAGATACCCGTTTTCATCATTCAGAGAAATTGGATAAAGGCGAAGTCATGATTGCCCAGTTTACAGAACATACCTCAGCCGTGAAAGTAAGAGGCAGGGCGGTTATTCAGACGAGTCATGGAGAAATGAAATCTGACTCTTGATGAAAAAGCAGCCAGAGAACTTCTACTCTTCGAGACAGAGCAGAAGTTCTTTTCCATTTCTTACCTTAAAGACTTCTGATTGGCGGAATGGTGGAGGAAACCTTTAATGGTTTTTTCAAAATATGCTATAATAACAGCGATATGCAAGTCCGCTGGCTTGTTTCTACATAAAGAACTAATTTTCGGCTTACATGCCTCTTTTATTCTTAATTTTGGGGGACTTCCATCATGATCAACGCTCAAATACAGGCAGAAGAAATCCGCGGTATTGAAAATGACTTTTTACAGATGACAGCACATCCATACTTAAAGCAATATATTATTGAGCCGGAAATTGACAATGATTTAATTTCTTTTCTGCTCGAAATTTTAAAAAATACCAATTTTTTGTCAGCCGATGAAAAAAAAGAACAAATTTTATCTGCTGTATTCGTCCAGTCAGCTTTTATGACACACGAAAATGTTATTGTAAAGGACGATAAAAATGACTGCGACCACCAGAAAAAACCGACACAGCTTACGGTTTTAGCTGGCGATTTTTTTAGCAGTCTATACTATTATATGCTTGTGAAAAAAGCACACCAGCGGATCATACCTGTCTTTAGTCATGCAATTCAGCGGATTAATGAAGAAAAAATGTCTCTTCATTTCTTTTCCCGAGATTCAGAAACAGAACTGATGGATCGGATAGTTGTAGTAGAAGGGTGTTTTATAAAGGATATTGCATTTCATTACAATGAGGTAGAGCTTGCTGAATTAGCAGAAACCTTTTTTATTCTAAAAAGATTAGTACGTGAAAAAAACACACATTATGTTGCGGATCTCTCAGCTATTTCAGCTTCTGTTTATAATTTTCTGGAATCTAAGCACCATCAGCCGGGTGATGAATGGCTCACTGATAAAGTAAAGAGGTGGCTTCAGAGACAAATCGATTTTTATTCACAAAAATTAATTCGGCAATGGGAGGCATGCATACAAGAAGATTACCCCTATTTGCAGGATACAATGTCAAAATGGATGAATGTTTAAGAAGGTAATGGTTCAGGGAAGGGTGTTCAGATGCACAAGCCAAAGGAAGAACGTGTCCATGAAGTGTTCGAGTCAATACACGAAAAGTATGACAAAATGAACACAGTGATAAGTCTCAATCAGCATACGAACTGGCGCCGTGATGTGATGAAAAAAATGAACGTGAGCCTGGGAGCATCTGCGCTTGATTTATGCTGCGGCACAGCTGACTGGACGATACAGCTTGCAGAAGCTGCAGGCGAAAACGGGTATATTAAAGGTCTGGATTTTAGTGAAAATATGCTGCGCGCAGGTCAAGAAAAAGTAGCCAGGCTTGGGTTTGAAAACATAGAATTACTGCACGGAAATGCAATGGACATTCCATTTGCAGATGAAACCTTCGACTTTGTCACTATCGGTTTCGGCCTTAGAAATGTGCCTGATTATGATACTGTACTGCGAGAAATGTATAGAATACTAAAACCCGGGGGATTGGCCGTCAGTCTCGAAACTTCCCAGCCGGAGAAGCGTGTGGTGAATAAAGCGTATTCTATTTATTTTACAAAAGTTATGCCTTTACTTGGTAAATACATAGCAGGAAAATATAAAGAATATTCCTGGCTGCAGGAATCGACAATGTCGTTTCCAAATAAAAATTTACTGTCAATTATGTTTGCAGAAGCCGGATTTGATAAGGTACAGGTCAGCTCTTATTCATTCGGAGCCGCTGCAGCTCACTTTGCTTACAAGGGTGTGACAGAGGATAAGTGAGGAAAGCCTTGTTATGAAGAAATTAAAGATTATATTAGAAATGATAAAATTTGAGCATACGTTATTTGCACTCCCTTTTGCTTTTTTAGGTGCTGTACTCGGGAGTTTAATAGTAGAAGGAAGCTGGCCGACTTTATTTGAGTGGCTGTGGATTACTCTTGCCATGGTGGGTGCTAGAAGTGCAGCCATGGCTTTAAACCGGCTGATAGATGCAAAAATAGATAAAGATAATCCTAGAACAGCGGAAAGAGCAATTCCGGCAGGACTCATCTCTAAATCCCAAAGCCTTGTTTTTATTTCAGGCTCCTTTTTGCTGTTATTCTTCTCTGCATTCCAGCTGAACATTCTCTCCGTATATTTGCTTCCGGTTGCCGTATTTTTTTTAACAGCCTATTCATATACAAAACGCTTTACCTGGCTGTGCCATGTTTTCTTGGGTGTTACTATAGCAATAGCTCCACTCGGAGGCTGGGTCGGGACTACGGGTACTCTCTATCCGGAAGCGCTGCTGCTTTTTTTGGCAGTTGCATTTTGGACTGCTGGTTTTGATGTCATATATGCCACACAGGATGCAGAATATGATAGACGTAACGGGCTTTATTCAATACCATCCCGATTTGGAATTGCTCGTTCATTAAAGATTGCCCGATCTTTTCATATCGTGAGCTTCGTTTCGTTACTATGTCTGTTCTTCTTATCTCCATTAGGCTGGCTTTATGTGGCAGGGGTGTTCATAGCAGGGGCGATAATGGTTTATGAACATTCATTAGTAAAGCCTCACGATTTATCAAAAGTCAATGTTGCTTTTTTTCCAATGAACGGCATCATTAGTGTTGTTATGCTGCTATTTACGATTGGAGATATGATATTATGAACAGTCAACAAAAAATCTATACAGTAGCTATCACTGGTGCAAGCGGAGCAATATATGGTGTGAGGCTGACGAAGGAATTGGTGAAAGCAGAGCACAAAGTGCATTTTCTCATCAGTGAAGCCGGCTGGCAGGTATTTCGGGAAGAACTGCTATTAGATACTTCAGACAGGCAGAAATGCCTGAACGACTTATTTGGAGAGACGGCACTTGAGGACTATATAGACATTCATCATCTGCAGGATTTTAAAGCTCCTGTCGCAAGCGGCTCCTACCGGACGGAAGCAATGATAGTAGTTCCTTGTTCCATGGGGACTCTGTCTAAAATAGCAAATGGGAACTCTGGGAGTCTCCTGGAGCGGTCTGCTGATGTTACGTTAAAAGAACGGCGCAGACTTATTCTTGTGCCGAGAGAGACTCCTTTGAACGGGATACACCTTGAAAATTTATTAAAAGCAGAGAGAGCAGGAGCCCATATCATCCCGGCCATGCCGGGGTTTTACCATGTTCCGCAGTCGATGGATGATCTGATTAATTTTGTCGTTGGAAAAATTCTGGACGCACTTGACGTGCCCCATCAGTTATTTCAAAGGTGGGGGAGCACATCATGACTTTGAGAGTTGGAGAAATATCTTATTCTAATATCCTTCCATTGTTTTTTTATATGGATCGTGAATATTTAAAAACACTTGGATGCAATTTTATACCAAAGGTGCCTTCTGGTTTGAATGAAGACATGAAAAATGAAACCATCGACGTCGGCGGTATCTCATCCTTTGCATACGGGGCCTCAGCTGATATGTATAAAGTGCTCCCTGGAATGTCTGTTTCTTCCTATGGGAAGGTCGGATCGATATTTTTATTTTCAAAGAAGAATATTGAAGAGCTTGCGGATACGAAAATATTACTGACTTCTGCAAGTGCCACCTCAGTGCATCTATTAAAAGCAATATTAAGAGAGTTTTATGATTTAGAAAACATAGAATTTGAGGTTGCTGAACCTGATTTTGATACAATGAAATCAGCTTCCGATGCTTTCCTGTTAATAGGAGATGATGCGATTCGTTCGTTGTGGCGTAGCGACAGACATTTGTATCGTTACGATCTCGGTCAGCTATGGTACGAGTTTACCGGTCTGCCGATGACATTTGCACTCATGACGGTGCGAAAACAGACAACAGAAGAGCAGCCGGAAATTCTTTTAGCACTCCAAAAGGAAATGCTTCGAAGTAAACAAATCGCAATTGGCACGAACTATAGAGATATGATAGCCTCTGTCCGTCAGTCAGTTGGTGGATCTGTTTCATTTTGGGAGGACTATTTTCAAACACTGTTTTATGATTTTAATAAAAAAGAAAAAGATGGTCTCCTTTATTATTACCGGCTTATGTACAAGCATGGTTACTTTAAACAACAGGTTCTTGACATTGACATGTGGAATGCCGGAAACGAGGTGCAATACTTATTTTGAAGGTGAATGTAATGAAGTTGGCGGACTTGTATATGTATCTGAAACCAGATATAAAAAAAATTGAAGAAGAATTAGAAAGGTCCGTTCAGGCTGAGCATCCGGTATTGCGTGAGGCGTCACTGCATTTACTGCAGGCGGGGGGGAAGCGGATTCGGCCCGTATTTGTTCTGCTCGGAGCAAAATTCGGACATTATGATATTGAACGGCTGAAATATATTGCAGTATCTCTTGAACTCATTCATATGGCCTCACTCGTTCATGATGATGTCATAGATGATGCAGAAATACGTCGCGGCCAAAAAACGATCAAGGCTCAGTGGGATAACCGCGTGGCTATGTACACAGGAGATTATATTTTTGCAAAAGCGATTGAAAAAGCTGCCTTTTTTGAAAATGAAGATATTCATCATGTGATTTCACAGACGATGCTTGAAATGTGTCTCGGAGAAATTGAACAAATTCGAGATCAATTTAATTGGAATCAGAACTTAAAAATCTATTTAAGAAGAATTAAAAGAAAAACGGCCCTGTTAATTGCGGTGAGCTGCATGCTCGGCGCCATCAGTGCTGGTGCTTCAGAAAGAGACCAAAGAAAACTTTTTCAATACGGGTATAATGTAGGCATGTCTTATCAAATCATTGATGATATTTTGGATTTTACCGGCACTGAAAAAGAACTTGGAAAGCCTGCCGGCGGTGATTTGATGCAAGGTAATGTCACACTTCCAGCATTATATGCGATGTGCCACGATCAAAAAGTATTCTCTGATATTCAGGCTCTCCTTGTAAACAAATCACCTGATCCGGAAGAGCTGAAATCGATTCTCGAAGCAGTAGAAACTTCCGGCGGTATTGAGTATTCAAAAGATATCAGCAGGAAATATTTACGAAAAGCATTTGAAGCTCTTGACGGACTACCTGATATATCAGCCGGACGATCACTGCGTGATATTGCTCAATACATCGGAGGCAGAAAGCATTAATAAATAATAGTATTCACTTGAAGAGCACCTTCGTGTTGCTCGCTTATAAAATAGATCCATATTGCTAACGCTTTCACAGTTTGTTATAATCAGAGCGGTAAAATCTGGATACATAGGAAGGAAGCGTGAAACAATGGAAAAAACTTTTATTATGGTAAAGCCGGATGGGGTACAAAGAAATTTAATTGGAGAAATTGTAGCCCGTTTTGAAAAAAAAGGTTTTCAGCTCGGAGGAGCAAAACTTATGAACATATCAGAGGATCTTGCGAAGGAGCATTACGGAGAGCATAAGGAACGCCCATTCTTTGGAGAATTAGTCCAATTTATTACCTCGGGACCAGTATTTGCAATGGTGTGGGAAGGCGAAAATGTCATCAAGGAAGCTAGAAAAATGATGGGCTCCACCAAACCATCGGATGCTTCCCCAGGAACAATACGAGGAGACTTCGGTATACAGGTAGGCATGAATATTATTCACGGTTCAGATTCACCGGAAAGCGCTGAACGTGAAATCGGCATCTTTTTTAAGAGTGAAGAACTGGTTACTTACAAAAAAACGATTGCAGAATGGATATGAATAATAATTTGATTTAGAGACTTGGACAAACCCCACTAAAGAAAAGCTATGGCTTCTCGTCATTTCAAAAGACGAAAGCCAAAGCTTTTCTTATACTATATTACTTTCATAATATTAAACAATTTAAACGATCAAACGAATCGCTTCCGACTATCTAGGTTGATAATCGGAAGCGTTTTTACCTTTCCAGAGACCTTAATATCCCAGACTTTTTAACTATGCAGGACGGACTTTTATCTTCGTGTTACAATGTCTCTAATCGCATTCCTAAGTGAAAGAGGAGCAGCAGAGCTAATGAAAAATGTATCGGAACAATTTATTTTAGACGATTATGAGGTTTTTAAGTCAGGTGTGAAAAAGAAAACGGGAATTGATCTCTCCCGTTATAAGGAAGCTCAAATGAAACGCAGGCTGAAAGCGTTTTATGAAAAAAGAACATTTAAAAGCTTCGAAGATTTTTTACATAATGGTCTTTTAAAAAATGAAATAGTACTTAGTGATTTTCTGGAAAGAATGACTATAAATGTTTCCGAATTCTATCGTAATCCAAAACGCTGGGAGGTACTTAATAAGAAAATATTTCCGAAGCTGATTAGTCGGAGCCCACGATTGAATATATGGTCAGCAGCCTGTTCAACCGGTGAGGAGCCATACACGGCTTCCATTATCGCTGCAGAGCATTTCCTCAGCCACCACCGGATATTAGCAACAGATATAGATAATGTTATTCTTAAGCGTGCAAAGGCAGGTCTTTATACTGAACGATCATTGAAGGAAATGCCAAAAGAATATATTGAAAAATACTTTGTTAAAGAGTCACCAGGATATAGAATTAAGGATAATATAAAGTCTGCAGTTACCTTTAAAAAACATAATCTGCTGGCAGATCAATATGAGAAACAATTTGACTTAATTATCTGCAGAAATGTGCTGATCTACTTTACAGAAACAGCAAAGGAGGAAGTATTTCACAATTTCAGCAGTTCCTTAAAGCCTGGAGGTATTTTATTTGTTGGCAGTACAGAACAAATTTTTAACCCGGCCCAGTTCGGACTGACTTCTGCAGATACTTTTTTTTACCAAAAGACAGAATGAATCAATTTCACAAATGCTATTCTGAATGTAAAATACGAACATTCGAATTCATTCAGAATAGAAGTTTATTTTAAACAATTTTTATGAACCAGTCGCAACAGAAAGAATAAATATGTTATCATTTAATGCATAAAAGCACTAAAGAGATACGATCGGATAGAAAGAGGAGTGGACGTATGAGGTATTTAACAGCAGGTGAGTCCCATGGACCACAGCAGACAACGATAGTTGAAGGTCTTCCTGCACAATTGGAATTACTGCAGGAGGATATTAACGTGGAACTTGCACGCCGCCAGGGAGGATATGGGCGAGGGCGCCGAATGCAGATTGAAAAGGATAAGGTGACTTTTCTCAGCGGTGTGCGGCACGGGAGAACAACTGGTGCACCGGTGACGCTCGTCGTAGAAAATGATGATTTTAAACATTGGACAAAAATTATGGGTGCAGAGCCTTTAACTGAAGAAGAGGAAAAAGAAGTCAAAAGAAAAATTACTCGTCCGCGTCCGGGCCATGCCGATTTAAATGGATCTATTAAATACGGACACCGGGATATGCGTAATGTATTGGAACGATCCTCAGCCAGGGAAACCACCGCTAGAGTATGCGCAGGGGCTGTGGCAAAAAAGCTGTTAAAGTCTTTTGGGATTGAAGTGGGCGGCCAGGTTCTCGAAATTGGCGGTGTGAAAGCCGAAGAAACCAGCTACAGTAATATTGCGGATTTACGAGAGCGCACAGAAGCTTCTCCGGTCAGGTGCCTTGATAAAGCTGCAGAAGAAAAAATGATGCAGGCAATTGATGATGCCAAAAAAGAAGGCGATTCAATTGGCGGTATTGTACAGACTGTTATAACCGGTGTTCCAACTGGTATGGGGAGCCACGTACAATTTGATCGTAAGCTCGACTCGAAAATTGCAGGAGCAGTGATGAGCATTAATGCTTTTAAAGGAGTGGAGGTTGGACTTGGGTTTGAGGCCGCACACCTGCCTGGAAGCCGTGTACATGATGAAATTTTATGGGATGAGGAGCATGGTTATTACAGAAAGACTAATAATCTCGGAGGCTTTGAAGGCGGGATGACAACCGGCATGCCTATAGTAATCCAGGGTGTTATGAAACCAATTCCTACCTTATATAAGCCACTGAAAAGCGTTGATATAGACACTAAAGAACCTTTTAATGCGAGCATAGAACGCTCTGACAGCTGTGCAGTTCCGGCAGCCTCCGTAGTGATGGAAAATGTTATTGCCTGGGAAGTGGCCGGGGCTTTTCTTGAAATGTTTGGTACAGACCGGATGGATGCCATTAAGGAAAATGTAGAAAGACATAAACGATGGGCGAGAGAATTTTAATGGAGCAATTAATCGTTCAGACCAATGCAGAGGCATATCCAGTGTACGTTGGAGAGGGAATTAGAAAAGATGCCTCACAGCTTTTGAAAGATCAGTTGTATATGAAAAGTAAAGCGATGATCATAACGGATGATCAAGTGGGTCCATTATATGCTGGTGAATTAAAAGAAATACTTTCTTCAGTCATTTCTGTCGAGATTTATACTATACCGGCAGGGGAAGAAAGTAAATCTTTCCTGGAGCTTGAAAAATTATTAACATCCTTTATTAAAAATGGACTGGACCGCCAATCAGTAATTATCGCTCTTGGAGGAGGAGTTATAGGGGACCTGGCAGGCTTTGCTGCAGCTACCTATATGAGGGGTATTTCATTTATACAAATCCCCACAACGCTGCTGGCACATGACAGCAGTGTCGGAGGTAAAACGGGAATTAACCACCCGCTTGGCAAAAATTTAATTGGATCGTTTCATCAGCCGGAAGCGGTGCTTTATGATACAGATACCCTGCAATCACTTCCTGATAAAGAATGGCGTTCCGGTTTTGCCGAAATGATCAAACATGCTTATATCAGAGATGCAGAATTTTTAGAATGGCTTCAAGAAAATGTCCAATCCATAGATGATATTAAGTCCGGTATAATAAATAAATTTTTAGCTCGTTCCATTAAAGTGAAGGCGGATATAGTTAAGGAAGACGTAAGGGAAAAAGGAATCCGTGCATTTTTAAATTTTGGCCACACGCTAGGTCATGCACTGGAAGCTGTCTCAGGCTATGGGAAAATTACTCATGGAGAAGCCGTAGGGGCAGGAATGATTTTCGCATTAAAAGTAAGTAATCAGCTTGGGCTTTCAAACTGGAATATTGTTAAGGAAAAAGCATGGCTGGACTCTATTGGTTTTCCGACAGAAGCTCCGAAGAATTTCCATGCCAAAGATCTTATTCAAGCAATGAAAAAAGATAAGAAAACGACTGCAGGAAGCATTAGGTTTGTGTTAGTGACTCAGCCCGGAGTCCCAAGAATAGAAACGGTAGAAGAAGATACTCTGCTTTCTATTTTGCAGGAGGATTACAAAGGGGGCGAGAAAGCATGATAAGAGGAATTCGAGGGGCAACCACTGTCAGTGAAAACAATGAAAATGCCATTTTACAGGCTACGTGGGAGCTTCTTGATAAAATAATTGCTGAAAACCATCTTCAAGCGGAAAGCGTAGCCCATATTTGGTTTACTGTAACAAGTGATTTGAACGCAGCTTTTCCGGCAAAGGTGACCAGATCCTTTGAAGGCTGGGATTATGTACCTGTAATGTGCGCAACTGAGATCCCTGTGCCGGGCAGTCTTGAAATGTGTATCCGCATTATGGTCAGTGCGGAAACTGAAAAATCACAGGCAGATATTCAGCACATCTACCTTAGAGATGCCGAAATACTCAGACCTGATTTGCGGTTGACAGATTCTAAAAAAAGCGTGTAATATGAAGACAGTATAGATTAGTGTAGTAAGTGTATAAATCAACCGAGCAGAGCGAGTTTAGAAGAGTAAAGAGAGCAGAGTGGAGAAGAGCGGAGTGTGTTGAGACAAATTCGGCTCTTTTGCCTGAAACGCTCGTTTCAGGCTTTTATTATAATATATTAACATTCTTCGGCACTCATTAAATGTGCCGGCCTCCCTGCATTACTGCCTTCCTGTCTTCTTTTCCTATGCGCTCTCTGTTCAACATAGAGAGGGGATTCCCAATGACCGAAACAACAGAAAAACTATTTACGGAAACGGCTTCTGCTTATCGAATGGTTCCTTATGTGAGGACGTTTTTTACTGATACGTTAACTCCAATTGAAATTTTTCGAAAGCTTGAGCGCGACGCGGTGTTTATTTTAGAAAGTAAAGATGAGGCTTCCCCCTGGTCAAGGTATTCTTTTATCGGCCTTACTCCAAATTACAGGATCACGGAATTAAATGGAGAATATTCGTTCGTAGATAAAGACAATAATCCAATCAAACAAAGCAGCAGCCTCGCATCTATTTTTGATGAAGCCATATCCTGGCTGCATCCTGCAACACCGGAAGTTCAGGTTCCTTTTAAAGGCGGTGCGGTCGGTGTTGTCTCCTATGATGCAGTGGAGCGCTTCGAACCAAAGCTTTCAAGTATTCAGAATGAAAATACGGAAGAGCTCGTTCATTTAATTTTTTGTGAAACGTTAATAGCCCTTGATCATGAATCAAAAGAGCTTACCTTTATCCATTACAGCGATCAGGAAGAAAGCACTGTGGCTGATAGGTATGCAAAAGCAAAAGACCTCGTCTCCTCCTGCATGACAGCATTAACGAACGGAGTAAAGAAAGACGCATTTTTATCTCCAATGCAGCCGGGAACGTCAATTGATTTTACCGCGGTGAAATCCAACTATGAAAAGCAGCAGTTCATGGACGATGTCAATAAAATAAAAGATTATATCCGTGATGGTGATATATTTCAGGCAGTTCTTTCTCAGCGGTTTGAACGGAAGATAACGGTATCTGCTTTTGATATTTACAGGGTGCTGCGTATGGTCAATCCTTCTCCCTATATGTTTTACTTGAAGGTCGGCACGAAAGAAGTCGTAGGGAGCTCCCCGGAGCGGCTTGTTCAAGTGCAGGACGGCCATATGGAAATCCATCCAATTGCCGGCACTAGAAAAAGAGGTGCTACTATCGAGGAGGATCAGGCCTTAATGGAAGATCTTCTCCAGGATGATAAAGAGCGAGCAGAGCATTATATGCTCGTTGATTTAGCCAGAAATGATGTCGGAAGAGTAGCGGAATATGGAAGTGTTGAGACCCCGGTTCTTCTGGAAATAGGGAAATTTTCACATGTAATGCATATTATTTCTAAGGTAACCGGGAAAATTTCAGACCAGACAAAAGCAGTGGATGCACTTCAGGCATCTTTTCCGGCCGGAACTGTTTCAGGAGCACCAAAAATCCGAGCTATGGAAATCTTAAAAGAACTCGAGCCAGATAAGAGAGGAATGTATGCAGGCGCTGTCTGCTATATGGGGTTTGATGGGAATTTGGATTCTTGTATTGCAATCAGAACCATGATTATTGAAGAAGGAAAAGCAAAAATTCAGGCAGGCGCAGGCATTGTGGCAGATTCAGTACCGGAAAATGAATATGAAGAGACACGTAATAAAGCGGCAGCGCTGATAAAAGCAGTAGAAACAGCAGAGCAAATGTTCAGCAGAGATGAGGAGGAGAAGAGAATTGATAAAGAACATTCTAGGCAAATGTATTGAAGGGGCAAGTTTAACTGAGCAGGAAGCAAAAACGGTCATGGATGAAGTAATGAGTGGAAAAGCAACGGAAAGCCAGATAGCAAGTCTCTTGACGATATTACGTTTTCGAGGAGAAACAGTAGATGAAATGACTGGTTTTGCACGTTCCATGCGTGATCACGTTCTGTCTATTCCACACGAGGAAACAAACGTAATTGATACATGCGGGACAGGCGGCGACCAAAGCTCCACTTATAATATTTCTACCGCCTCGGCCATTGCACTATCATCTTTTGGTCTAAAGGTTGCAAAGCATGGTAATCGTTCCGTGTCTTCAAAAAGCGGGAGTGCAGACGTTTTGGAACAGCTGCAGATTTCAGTTCAAACAACTCCAGATGCAGCTTCAGAAAGCCTGAGAAGAAATGGTATGGCTTTCTTGTTCGCTCCTCTCTATCATGTGGCGATGAAGCATGCTGTCAATCCGAGAAAAGAAATAGGATTCAGGACGATATTTAATCTGCTCGGTCCACTGACAAACCCGGCAAATGCTGAAGCCCAAGTTATCGGAGTATTTAATAAGGAATACGGTTTAAAAATGGCTGAAACATTGCAGAGACTGGGCACGAGAAGAGCATTATTTGTTACAGGAGAAGACGGTCTTGACGAAATAACGATTACAGGCAGGTCTTTCATTACAGAAGTTAATAACGGAAAAATAACTCAATACGAAATCAAACCGGAGGACCTGGGAGCAAAAACAGCTGAATTAAAAGAAGTGCAGGTATCCACTCCGAAGGCAAGTGCGGACCTTATTAAGGCTGTTTTTTCGGGAAAGGCTGCAGGGCCGGCAGCAGACATTTTACTTTTAAACGTCGCGGCAGGACTCTATATCGCAGGGCATACAGATTCTTTAGCAGCAGGATTTCAGGAAGGAAAACAGGCACTTATAGAGGGAAGTTATTTGAAGCAGCTTACTATCCTGCAGGATGAGAAGGTGGAAGAACAACATGCTTAATAAAATTTTAGAGACAAAAAAAGAAGAAATAAAGCACTTAAAGCTGCCGAATAAAATGAAGGTGAAGCATGTTTCTTTAAAGGAAGCTCTTTTACATGATCCAGAGCAGGTGCAGGTACTCGCAGAGGTGAAAAAAGCCTCGCCTTCAAAAGGCCTGATCCGGGAGAATTTTCATCCTGCTGAAATTGCTGCTGCCTACGAAAGAGGCGGCGCGGCTGCTTTATCGATTTTAACAGATGAAAAATATTTTCAAGGAAGCAGAAACTATTTAATGTACGTGAAGCAGCTAGTTTCTCTGCCAGTGCTCCGTAAAGACTTCATAATTGATAAAATCCAGGTTGAAGAAAGTGCGCGGATGGGCGCAGATGCTATCTTGTTAATTGCCGCTGCTCTTTCTCCAACGGAATTATATACATTGTATAAGGAAGCAGTGGATCAAGGCATGGAAGTTCTTGTTGAATTTCACTCTCAGCTGGAAATTGAACAGGTGTTCGAAGTATTTGAACCTGAAATTGCAGGAATTAATAACCGGGATCTGCACACCTTTGAAACGAGCTTAGAGGTTACTGCTTCCCTTTCATCCTTCATTCCACAAAACTGTGTCCTCGTGAGTGAGAGTGGTATATATACGAAGGAGGATGTTGAAAAAGTCCGCCAATCTGGGGCAAAAGCAGTTCTGGTGGGGGAATCTCTTATGCGTGAAGAAAATGTTGAGAACGCATTGAGGCGATTAAAAGGAGAGAACAACAATGGCACGTCCGCTTTATAAATGCTGCGGTCTCCATTCAGAGGAAGATGTCCGTATCATTGCACAATCTGGCGCAGATATAGCAGGGTTTGTCATGGCAGAGAGCAGGCGTAAAATTCGGCCGGAAGAGGTGACTTCCTGGTTGGAAAAGTACCCCCTCTCTGGAAAAAAGACCGCTCTTTTATTTGTGAATGCAGATATGAATGAGATAGTAGAATCATTTAAGCATATTCGTCCCGAAATCATACAGCTGCATGGAGAAGAATCAATAGAGCAGATAAAGTCTATCCAGGAACGGCTGCCTGCTGAAGTATGGAAAGCGTTGCCTCATGACAATACAACCATCGGCAAAATGAATGCTTATCTTCCTTATGTGGATGGTTTCGTAATAGACGCTAAAGTGAAGGGATTAAGAGGCGGCACTGGTAAGCAGTTTGATTGGAATCACGTGCCGGATTATGTGCTGTTTGGAAAGAAAAATAATATTCCCGTCTTGATTGCCGGCGGGATTAATCATTCTAATATTGATGAACTGCTGGGATTTGAACCATACGGTGTTGATGTCTCCAGTGGAATTGAAAAAGAAGGAAGAAAAAATTCTCATTTAGTGAATCAAATAGAAAAGAGGCTGAATAAGAATGAGGAATTATCCTGACGACAGAGGAAGGTTTGGCTCGTTCGGAGGCAAATATGTGCCGGAAACGTTAATGTATGCGCTGGATGAGCTTGAGAAGGCATTCGAAGAAGCGTGGAATGATGCTTTTTTTATGGACGAATATAATCAAACTCTTGCTGAATACGCAGGAAGACCAACTCCGCTGACTTTTGCTGAACGGTTAACAAAGAAAATAGGCGGTGCAAGGATATATTTAAAAAGAGAGGATCTTCTTCATACCGGTGCCCATAAATTGAATAATGCAATTGGACAGGCTCTGCTCGCCAAAAGAATGGGAAAAAAGAAAGTTGTTGCAGAAACGGGGGCAGGGCAGCACGGTGTGGCCACTGCAACAGTTTGTGCAAGACTGGGCCTGGAGTGCAGAGTTTTCATGGGAGAAGAGGACATGAAACGCCAGGAGCTTAATGTGTTTCGAATGGAACTGCTCGGAGCAGAAGTTATTCCTGCTGTCTCCGGAAGTAAGACGTTAAAAGATGCTACCAATGAAGCTATCCGCTACTGGGTGGCAAACGTAGAAGATACTTTTTATTTAATAGGATCTGTTGTGGGTCCTCATCCTTATCCAAAAATGGTTAGAAATTTTCAAAGGATTATTGGGGATGAAACGAAAGCACAGCTCCATCAAATTGAACAGCAGCTTCCCGATGCTGCTGCGGCGTGTGTTGGTGGCGGCAGCAACGCCATTGGTTTGTTTTATCCTTTTTTAGAAGATGATGTAAAACTATATGGAGCGGAGGCGGCAGGGCTGGGGATTCATACTGAAAAACATGCTGCTACGATCAGTAAGGGAACGAAAGGTGTTATCCATGGGTCTCTGACGTATTTAATTCAAGATGAAAACGGCCAGATTATTGAACCTTATTCGATTTCAGCTGGTCTGGACTATCCGGGAATTGGACCGGAGCATGCTCACCTTGCTGAAAGTGGCAGGGTTGAATACAGTGGTGTAACAGATGAAGAATCTCTGGCTGCTCTTTCACTGCTGACTAGAACAGAAGGGATTCTCCCTGCAATTGAAAGCGCTCATGCCCTTCACCTGGCCTTTGAAAAAGCAGAACAAATGCCCGAGAATTCAGTTATGGTGATTTGTTTGTCAGGCCGCGGCGATAAAGATGTAAATTCAATTAAGAAATCGATGGAACATGGGGAGGGGAATTAAATGGCTAGATTAGCTGTCTTAGAAGCGGCTGAGAGAGCAGAGTACCCATTGTTCGTACCGTTTATTATGGCCGGGGATCCAAATGTGGAGACAACTATTGCCCTCGCATTGAAATTGCAGGAAACGGGTGCTCATATACTTGAGCTCGGAATTCCTTATTCTGACCCTCTGGCAGACGGTCCAGTTTTACAGCGATCAGCAAAAAGAGCAATTGACGGAGGCATGAGTCTCAGCAGAGCACTGTCTATCGTGCCGGAAATGCGACGGAGCGGCCTTACAATTCCAGTTATTATTTTTACTTATTATAATCCGGTGATGCGGATGGGGGAAGAAATTTTTCTTAATAAGGTAAAAGAAAACGAGGCAGACGGCATATTAATTCCGGATCTCCCCTTTGAAGAAAGTACTGAATTGAGTCGAGCTGCAAAATGTAAAGAGCTTGCAAATATTTCACTGGTTGCTCCTACATCTGCAGGCAGAATAGAGAAAATAGCAAAAGCTGCAGAAGGTTTTTTATATTGTGTCTCAAGTTTAGGAGTTACAGGCACACGGGACAGCTTTCCTCCAGAAGCCTACAAATTTATCGAAACGGTGAAAAAGCACAGTGACGTTCCGGTAGCAGTAGGATTTGGTATTTCCAATAATGAACAGGTAAAGAAATTAGAAGGTGCGTGTGCAGGCGTAATTGTCGGCAGCGCCATCATGAAAAAAGTCGAGGAAAAGCTTGAGGATTTGTCTAAGCCGGATAACAAAGAGGCGCTTAATGATATAAAATTATTTGTTTCTTCTATAGTTTCGTCGTAATATGGGGGAAGATGAAAAATGAGGAGACGGGGTGTATCCAATGAGAATAAAACCGCAATTATTAGGAATGGAGCCATACAAACCGGGAAAACCCATTGAAGAGGTAAAAAAAGAGCTTGGGCTCTCTGAGGTACAAAAGCTGGCATCAAATGAAAATCCTTTTGGTGCCTCTGAAAATGCAATAAAAGCAATCAGAGAGGCAGCTTCTAATCCGCAGATATATCCGGACGGCTATGCATCTGAGCTGCGCAGAGCAGTGGCAGAGCATGTAAATGTAAAAGAACAGCAATTAATATTCGGAGCGGGTTCTGATGAGGTAATCCTGATGCTCTGCCGGTCATTATTAGGGCCGGATACGAACACTGTTATGGCCGCTCCAACTTTTTCACAATATAAACATAACGCCGTTATAGAAGGTGCAGAAATTAGAGAAGTACCATTGCGGGACGGGACCCACGATCTAAATGCTATGCTGAAGCTGATAGATGAAAATACGAGAATTGTATGGGTGTGTAACCCCAACAATCCTTCAGGGACTTATACGACAAAACGCGAATGGAGCCAATTTCTTGCAAGTGTCCCGGAGCATGTCCTTGTGGTTTCCGATGAAGCGTATAAAGAATATGTGACAGCAGAGGATTATCCTGATTCACTAAACGATTTAAATAGATATAAAAATCTTATGATTCTCCGAACATTTTCAAAAGCGTACGGGCTGGCTTCACTTCGAATAGGGTATGGAATCGGGCACAGTGATTTTATACAGTCTCTTGATCCAGTCAGGCCACCATTCAATACAACAACTATTGCCCAGAAGGCGGCATTAGCAGCGGTCAAGGATCAAGCATATATTCAGGAATGCTTTCACCGCAATTATAAAGGACTTGAAAAGCTCGAAACTTACTGTAAGCATAAAAACCTTGAATATCTGCCTTCGCAGGCTAATTTTATGCTGATATATACTGGAATTTCCGGTGATAAAATGTTCAGCTCCCTTCTACAAAAAGGGTATATTATCCGATCCGGGGAAGCATTGGGCTTTCCAAATGCGATCCGTGTCACTATTGGTTCGGATGAGCAGATGATTGGTTTTCTTGAGGCTTTTGAAGAAAGCCTGGAGGAGCATAAACAAATGTTGTAACGATAGGAGTGGAGAAGACTAATGTCTCCCGAAAATAACCATGGGGATTTACGCACAAAAAGAAAGATATGTGTAGTTGGGATGGGTTTGATAGGCGGTTCCATTGCATTAGCAATAAAGGATGAACATGACGTATACATCCATGGAGTCGATATTGATGATAAACAGTTGAAACTCGCTCAATCCCTGCAGATAATAGATGAAGGCACGTATAGTATACAAGAAGGCGTCCGTAATGCTGACCTCGTAATTCTGGCCACTCCTGTAACGAAAACGGAGCTCATCTTAAAAAAACTCGAACAGGCTGACTTAAAAGAAGGTGCCATTGTTACGGACGTTGGGAGCACGAAGTCACGAATTTTTCATGCTTCTGCAGAACTTCACAAAAATGGAGTCACATTTATTGGCGGCCACCCAATGGCAGGATCTCACAAAAGCGGGGTCCAGGCAGCTATGGGCCGTCTATTTGAGAACGCCTTTTATGTGCTTACGCCAAGCGGCAATACACACGCGAATAAAGTAATACAGCTGCAAAATTGGCTTAAGGGGACAAAAGCCAGGTTTATTCAAATGACGCCTGAGCAGCATGACCGACTGGCTGGGCTGATCAGTCATTTTCCTCATATAATTTCCGCCGCGCTAGTTCATCAAGTTAAAAACACTGAATCCGACAGCGCTCTTGCAACAAGGCTGGCGGCAGGAGGATTTCGTGATATTACGAGAATTGCCTCCGCAAGCCCAGTCATGTGGAGAGATGTTTTACTCCATAATAAAGAAATAATTCTTACATTGCTGGCGGAATGGAAAAATGAAATGAGTGAGATAGAGAGTATGATTGCAGCGGATGACGAGGAACGCATCCTCAATTACTTTCTAACCGCAAAATCATTTCGGGACGGCCTCCCGGCAAAAGAAAAAGGAGCATTGCCATCCTTTTACGATCTATTTGTGGATGTGCCTGACCACCCGGGTGTGATCTCAGATGTAACGGGCATTTTAGGAAAAGCAGGCATCAGTATCACTAACATCCGAATAATTGAAACCAGAGAAGATATTATGGGGGTCCTGCAGCTTTCTTTCCGTACAGACATTGACCGTGAGGATGGACGGCTTCAATTAGAGAATGCTCTTTATGACACATACACCATGTCTTAATTGGTGGTGAGAGGCACGTGTTTACATTATACAAGACGACCTGTGGAGAAATAAAAGGGCCGCACATCACCTGCACAGCGCAGGCGAAGGTTAAAATTCACACCACACGAAAATTAAGTAAGTTTAAAGGAGATAATTCAACCAATTGTATGATAATTGGTTGATAAATTTCTCTTCAATCCATGCCACATAAGCACTTTAAAAATTCTATTTTAGTCATAATAGAATCAATTTTATAAATGCTATTTTGAATATAAAACACGAACATGAACATTCGATTGTAGCGTAAGTCGACGGCTCCAGGTCGATTAAAACCGGCCACGTTCTGTGGCCAACATCGACACTAGCACCTCGTGTGCGTCGCGGGAAAAGCTTGAGGTGAAGACCCCACAGGCAGTTTGCTGCTGAGGAGGCTGAGGCCAAGCCCGTGGAAAGCGTTCGCCGAAAGCGAAATCGAATGATATATAGAAAATATATGTTATTGTTCGTATCCTCTGTTGCGATATGGACTTATGAAATTCATTCAATAATATAAATAAATTTTAATAAAACATTGACACCTATATGTATTTCGTTATAATAAAAGTAGCGTATGGTTTCTCTCCACTCCTATCCATACTCTTTATTTTGAATAGCATTTTGCTAGCCCGATTTGTAAGCGTTTACTTATCGGGTCTTTTTTTATTTCAAAAATGATATGCATGATTAAGGAAAATTTAATGAAGTAGCCAGAGCCGGATGTCAATGGTGCCGGACCACAATGGCCATTATAAGATATTTACGCACCACTAAGGGCCTTTGATATAATTTTATGCCCTGCCTGTGATAAGATTTAATTAAAATGCCGAACAATGAAAAGTCGAGGTGACCCACCATGAATAATAGAATACAGGAAGGCTTAACCCTGCTGCAAAAAGGAGACACAGAAAACGGACTTGAGCAATTAGCACTGGCAGAAAAAGATGCTTCCCACCAGGAAAAATATGATCTTATATTACTTTATCAAGAAATGGGCAGAGCGGATAAAGCGAAGCCGCTTCTTGAAGAGCTGATACGACTATATCCTGATGAAGGTGAATTGTATGTAATGATAGCGGAGACGTCTATAGATCTTGATCAAGAGGATGACGCGATTGAATGGCTGCTGGAGGTCTCTGGAGAGGACAATGTGTATTTGCAGGCGCAAATGCTGCTGGCTGATTTATATCAGCTGCAGGGACTGGATGAAGCAGCTGAAGATAAACTAAGAAAGGCATTGGAGATTGCTCCTGAGGAACCGGTTCTTTTAGCAGGACTGGCTGATTTTTATTTAGAGCGGGGAGATTTTTCAAAAAGCATTCCTTATTTAAAGCAGGCAGAAAGACTTGGATTTACATTTCCGGAGGGCAGTCTTGATCTGCGACTTGCTGAAGCTTACAGTGCCACCGGAGAGTTTGAAGATGCCCTCCGCCACTATGAAATAGGGTTAAAAGAGAAAAAAGAGACGCAGGCCATGTTCGGATATGGATTCACGGCTCTGCAGTTAAATGAATATAAGCTTGCTGCAGAACAATTAGAAGCGTTAAAAAGTATGGATCCGGAATTTGTCACTCTTTATCCATATCTTGTCCGGGCCTATGAAGGTGCTCAAATGCATGAAGAAGCTCTTAAAGCAGCAGAGGAAGGCCTCTCTGTTGACGAGTTTAATGATGGGCTGTTTACAGAGGCAGGGAAACTTTCTTTATCACTTGGCGATGAAATATCGGCAGAAAGACGTTTAAAAGAAGCGCTTGCTTTGAATCCTGCTAATTCGGAAGCTGGTCTATCACTTCTTGCTATGTGGGACAGACAGGAGGATTTTGATTCAATAATTGAGCTTGCTTCCCATTTAAGCGAGCTTGGGGAAGAAGATCCCCGGTTGACCTGGTATCAGGGAAGAGCGTATTTTGAAACAGAAAAAGATAAAAAAGCAATGGAGTGCTATGAGAAAGCATATACATCATATCAGGAGGACCCTGAATTTTTAGAAGAATTCGGCCGGCTGTTATTGGAAGCAGGGCAGCGTGGAAAGGCAGAAGCTGTATTGAAAGAAGCATTAATGCTTGATCCTTCTAATCAAGAAATTACTTATCTGCTGGAGGAGCTTGAGAGTCGCGGCTGAAAATCATTATAATCAGTACTTTGCAAGCAGGATTCTACTATTATCCCGTCGAAAAAGTGTTTATGGGTCTGATTTACAGTTGGAAAGGTGCTGTTCATAAATACAGGAGGGGTATGGATGAATGATTCAATTTCTGTATGGGAGAAAAGAGACTTTTTAAAAGCCTTCTTAAAAGGGCATAAATTGAAGAGAAGAGAATGTGCATGGCTGTTAAATTATCTACTTAGTGACGACGATCTGCTTAAGCATGTCCATATTGTGGAAAAAGCTGAGTTCTGCCCTAAGGCTTTGATCATTTCTTCAGCAGCGGCAGACCAGATGCCGTTCACCTTTCATAAGCATCAATACGTAACAATGGATGCGGAAAAAACGTTTCATGATATACGTCTGCATCCTGATGAAGAAGTGTATATTCAATTAAATTTTCCTGAGTCCGATACCGATTATTTATATAAATCAGTTCTGGAAGAAAACCCTTATCTTCCCGGGCAGAAAGAAGAAAAACTGAGTGCCAGGCTGTTTGCAGAATTCATAACAGACGAGGCGCTAAAGGCATATGAAAGAAACGAATTACAAAAAGAAATAGATGCAGCATTAGACAGGCGGGATAAACAGGCATTCTCCCGCTTAAGCTCAGAATTAAATGCGCTTGAAACCGATTGATTCTTTCCTTGTGGCTGACAAAAAGAAAAGCTGGTTCCGGGGATTCACCGGTCAGCTTTTCTTTTAGGAAAGGAATAATTTCACAAAATGTTCATGATTTATATAAAGGTGGTCACACTAATGAAATGGATACCAAATGACATTGCCCAATATGAACAAGAAAAAGCTTATATTGATACCGCTCTTGTGCCGCTATTAGCTTTGGATTTTCACAACGATATAAAACATACGGCCGCGATGGCTGAATTTACATCGCTGATGACGGGGGAAGTCGAAAAACAGTTTCGCGGGCGAATGCTTCTTACGCCGCCGTTTACTTACTTAAAAAATAATGATTTTAATGACAACCTGACTTCTTTGAAAGAATGGCTGTCCTCTATGAAAGATAGCGGTATAAAACATGTTGTTTTTATTACTTCTGATCCTTTGTGGAAAAAAGCAGAGGCTGAAATTGATGAACTATTGTTATGGATGCCGCTTGTACCTTTTGAAAATATGGATACGTCGTATAAACGTCAGATCATCTCCGAACAGATTAAACAAATATTGCCATTACTTCTTGATAAATGGAAAAATGAGTAGTTTGATGAACATGCTTTGAAATCGCTCTACAAAAGATTGACAGCGTATTGATGACTAGGCTATCATGAGTATGTCCTAGTTTTGAATTGTGTGTGTAATTTTCGTCCGGAAGGACTGAATCTATACAGCAGGGGGGGGAAATATGTTGAGTGAAAAAAATCATAATGTATCACGGCGCCAATTTCTGACGTATACGCTTACAGGTGTAGGAGGCTTTATGGCGGCGGGGATGATCATGCCGATGGCCCGGTTTGCAATTGATCCGGTATTGAAGGCTGCTGGTGAGGGTGACATGAATGCGGTTGCAGAAGTGGATGAACTGACGGAAGAACCGCAGCGGTTTGATTTCTCCTTCGAACAGCAGGATGCCTGGTATAGCTCAGAAGTTACAGAGACAGCCTGGATTTATCGGGAAGGTGATGAAATCACGGCGCTGTCACCAACATGTACTCATTTGGGCTGCACCGTGAACTGGAATGCGAATCCGGAGCACGAAAATAATTATTTTTGTCCATGCCACGGAGGCCGTTTTGAAAAAGATGGTACGAACATTGCCGGGACACCGCCGACGGAACCACTTCACAAATATCAGGTGGAAGTGCGGGACGGTACTGTATACTTAGGTAATTCAGAACCACAAATTTAGGAGGGGCGTCATTTATGTTACAACGTGTGTATGATTGGGTGGATGAACGCCTTGATATAACTCCGATGTGGCGTGATATCGCTGACCACGAAGTGCCTGAGCACGTCAATCCGGCTCATCACTTTTCGGCGTTCGTTTACTGTTTTGGGGGATTGACGTTTTTTATTACCGTCATCCAAATTTTATCTGGAATGTTTTTAACAATGTATTATGTCCCGGACATAGTAAACGCTTATGAATCAGTTCGTTATCTTCAAGGAGAGGTAGCATTCGGACTTATCGTACGGGGAATGCACCACTGGGGAGCAAGTCTGGTTATCGTAATGATGTTTTTACATACATTGCGCGTTTTCTTTACAGGTTCCTATAAACGGCCGCGTGAATTAAACTGGGTCGTAGGTGTACTTATCTTTTTTGTTATGCTCGGTTTAGGTTTTACAGGTTATTTACTTCCGTGGGATATGAAAGCTTACTTTGCTACAGTCGTTGGTCTTGAAATTGCAGAAAGTGTGCCGGTCATCGGAACACTCGCTAAGACTCTGCTGGCAGGGGACCCGGAAATTATCGGAGCACAGACGTTAACTAGATTCTTTGCGATTCACGTGTTTTTCCTGCCGGGAGCACTGCTCGGCTTGCTGGCTGCTCACTTTATAATGATCCGAAGACAGGGTATCTCAGGGCCATTGTAAAAAGCAGGTACGTATGGACACGAATACATTTTAGGAGGGAAACCTTATGCATCGCGGAAAGGGTATGAAATTCGTTGGGGATTCCCGTGTGCCTGCCGAGCGAAAGCCAAATATTCCGAAGGATTATTCGGAATTTCCCGGAAAGACAGAGGCATTTTGGCCGAATTTTCTATTGAAAGAATGGCTTGTAGGTGCGGTTTTTCTAATCGGCTATCTTTGCTTAACTGTGGCGCACCCGTCACCGCTTGAACGGATGGCGGACCCGACTGACTCCGGTTATATTCCTTTACCGGACTGGTACTTCTTATTTTTGTACCAATTATTAAAGTATGAGTATGCTGCTGGTGACTTTACGGTTATCGGGGCTGTAATAATCCCCGGCCTTGCTTTTGGCGCACTGCTTCTCGCACCATTTCTTGACAAAGGGCCGGAACGTAGAGCATCTCGCCGTCCTATAGCAAGCGGTCTTATGATATTAGGAGTTCTTGCTACGATTTACCTGACGTGGGAATCTGTAGATCATCATGATTGGGAAGCTGCTGCAGAGCAGGGAGAAATGCTTGACGAAGAAGAGGAAGAAGCCGTGGAAGAAGTCGATATGGAATCGGAAGGGTATGAAATCTTTTCTGATCAAGGCTGTATTGGCTGTCACGGGGATCAGCTGCAAGGGGCTGGTTCTGCCGGGCCGGCATTGTTCGATGTTTCCTATGATGCTGATTCTATAAAAGATATTGCAGTAGAGGGAATTGGTGAAATGCCTGCGGGCCAATTTGATGGTTCAGAAGAAGAGCTGGACATCCTTGCTGAATATATCGCAAGCGGGGGCAACCCTGAAGGCGGCGGAGATGAAGAAGGCTCCGGTGATGGAGAAGAAGAAGGCGGAGAGGAAGACAGCGAAGAAGAATGAAGCTGATCCGTCTCAGAGGGGTTGTCTCATGAGGAGACAGCCTCTCTTTTATATGGCTTTTAATAATTTTCCGGAAAGGAAGACGTTTAGTGGGATTGATTATTCGACTGCTGGCGGTGCCTTCAATGCTGTGGCTGCTGCTTTTAATTAATGTTCCAGGCACAATTTACGGCTACTGGTGGTATAAAATCCAGCTGGAACAAACCCCTCCGCATTTTTTGCTTTTTGTGCCTGACAGCCCGACTGCCAGCTTGTTTTTTTGTGGAGTACTTGTATTATTTCTGCTGAAAAAACACAATGGATTATTGGAAGCATTAGCTGCAGTTACATTAATCAAATATGGTTTATGGGCAGTGGCTATGAATCTTGCTGCCGGGGCAGCTGGTGCTGAACTGCACTGGACGCATTATATGCTGATCTGCTCTCACTTCGGAATGGCAGTTCAAGGACTATTATTCACTCCTTATTATCGTATTAAAGCATGGCAATTGACGGCAGCGGCTGTTTGGACGGTACATAATGATATCATAGATTACGTATACGGAATGTACCCATGGGTATCCTCTGTCCTGCTGCCACATATTGACCAAATTGGATACTTTACTTTTTGGTTGAGTATTAGTGCAGTTACTATGATTTATGTACTTTGTGTTCGCAAAAATAGAGTTTATTATGAACTTCCATAACATAGGGAATTTACATTTTTACTGGGGCGCTTTCCGGTCTACTTTCTGACTCATCATCATAAGATGGGACAAGGGTAAGGAGGGCGTTTTGATGATAAAAATATTTGGCACGGCCGTAAGCAGTATTCTGCTATTTTTCCTCATAATGGGTAACACTAATGCAGATAGCCACTCACAGATAACACTTGAAGAAGTAGATAAAAAAGCTGAAACGATGCTTACCTATATTGAAAATAATCAAGCAGAAGAAGCAAAACATATTTACAATTGGATTTCGGAGCATCTGCCGGCCGTACCATTCCAGCAATATCATTTAAACACCGATCAAGTATCTGCACTGCTGTCTGCGGGCTCCCAGGCTGAAGCAGCTGTTACGAGTGCTTCTATGGAAGCGCCTGAGCGAATCAATAATGTTCTTGCTTTTCGTTTGTCAATTGATGCAGCAATTAGTAAAGAGCATCCGATTTGGAAGGAAGCTGAAAAACCTTTGGTTGAACTGTTGGAGAAAGCAGAGCAGGAACTGGATTCAGGTAATGTAAATTCAGCGAGACAAAGCTTTCAGCAATGGCAGCGGCAGTTTGAGATTATTCGTTCTTCCATTTATATCGGTGTGCCTGAAGAGACATATCTGCCGTTTCTTTCACACATCCGTTATATGGATCAGGAGGATGCCTGGCTCGAAACTGGCGGAAGCAATGAGTTAACTAAATTAAAAACAGAAATGGTGAAATTATTCCAGGAGAAAAAACAAAGCAGCGCAGATCCTGCTTTATGGACAGTTATTCTATTGATAGGATGCTCTCTTCTTCTAGCTCTGGGCTACGCAGGATGGAAAAAATATAAAGCTGAAAAAGCACGCCAAAGAATGAGAAACGATTAGAAAAATATTCAGTACAAAAAGTTTGACTTTCTTTGATGTTTAAAATAAAATATTTTTAAATTGATACAATTGGAGGGCTGGTAAGGATATGGGAGGCTTTATTTTTATATATATAGCTGCTATTCTTGCGATACCATTATGGGCACAAATGAGAGTAAAGAAGACGTATAAAAAATATTCAAATGTAGCTAATTCCTCCGGTATGACCGGAGCAGAGGTTGCTCAGAAAATCCTGCACGATAATGGAATTTATGACGTTGGGGTGGAGCCTGTAAAAGGGAGACTATCCGATCATTATGACCCCCGCGCCAAGATGGTCCGTCTTTCCGAGGATAATTATTATAAAACCAGCGTTGCCGGACAGGCAGTGGCAGCTCATGAGGTCGGCCATGCGATTCAGGATGCTGAGGATTACGCGTTTCTTCGTTTCCGTCATTCGCTGGTACCGGCAGCGAATCTTGGCTCAAACTTTTCGTTTATTCTCATTCTTGCTGGTATAATACTGCAGGCATCCGGGCTTCTTCTGCTCGGGATTGTTTTTATGTCGCTTGCAGTACTTTTCCAGTTCGTAACACTTCCGGTTGAATTTAATGCCAGCAGCCGTGCAATGCACCAGATTGTTTCAACAGGAGTTATTCGCAATGATGAGGAGCGAGAGACGAAAAAAGTATTAAACGCCGCTGCACTCACATATGTGGCTGCTGCTCTCGTCGCACTGCTTGAGCTCGTCCGGTTTGTTCTTATGTACGTAGGCATGGGTGAAGAATAATGAAAAGAGGCAGTGCTCAAGACGTCTGAGCAGTGCCTCACAGGCTTTTGAGAACCCATGCTTTTCTGAAGCGTGGGTTCCTGTTTTGGGGTTGGTGGATTTCCAGCCGTTTTTTTAGCTTTAAAATAGAAAAACCACCTCTTAGCTGGCTGGGAGGTGGTTGCTGATCATTTTTATGTTCTGCGCTGATGCTGTGATTTCTTAAATGAGCATAAAGAAGGTGTGTTTGTTTTTGACGTTTACCCTTGAGGGGAGAAAAATTAGGGAGAAATCGGATTTTTATTTTCGTCAAGCGTAAAGCCTTCTCCGATAACATCCTGCACGTCATTTACGGTGACAAAGGCGTGAGGATCAATAGATTCCACTAAGTTTTTCAGCCGGATCAATTCGTTTCTGCCCACCACACAATACAGTACTTTTTTGTCTGCCCCCGTAAAAGAGCCGCTTCCCCGCAGTATTGTCGCTCCTCTTCCCATCTCTTTTAGAATCACATCAGCTATATCAGTTGATTTTTCTGAAATGATAAATGCAGCTTTTGCTGAGTATGCCCCCTGTTGAATAAAATCTATTACTTTTGCGGCAACAAATACGGCTACGAGTGTGTACATGGCTTCTATATGATTTAAATAAATCAATGAACTGGTGATGACTGCTGCATCAAAAACAAACAAGGTTTTACCCATGCTCCATCCCAGGTAACGGAAGCCAAGCTTCGCTATGATATCAGCTCCTCCTGTAGTACCACCATAGCGGAAGACAATTCCTAGTCCACTCCCGATAAAGACTCCAGCAAACAACGCAACGAGAGTCATGTCGTCCTGCAATGGCAGCTCCACAAGAGGGAATTGCTGGAACGTCCATAAAAATAGAGACAAGCTCATTGTCCCGACAATCGTATAATAAAAAACAATGCGGCTCAGCAGTTTCCAGCCGATTATGAACATTGGAATGTTTAATAAGATGTTTGACCAGGCGGGGTCTATTTGAAACATAAAATATAGTAAAAGAGTAATTCCAGTAAAACCGCCGTCAGCAAGGTTGTTTGCCATATTAAAATATACGAGGCCAAAGGACATTATGGCTGAGCCGAGCAGAATGAAGAACATATTTTTACCGTGCTTAAAAGCTGACATTCAGACCCTCCATTCATTTTAGTTTTTCTGCACAAAAACCTTACTCATTATATCTGATAAAAAGCGAATTTATCAACAGCTCCTGTGATTGTCAAACGATTGCGAATCGGATACGATGAAAAAGGAAGGTGGGATTGGATGAATCATAAAACGATGCAGGAAATTCAGCAGGAAGTTGATAATTATATCAGCCAATATAAAGAAGGATATTTCAGCCCTCTGGCTATGCTTGCCCGTCTAACTGAGGAAACGGGAGAATTAGCTAGAGAGATAAACCACTATCATGGAGAAAAGCCAAAAAAAGAATCAGAATCAGAAAATTCACTTGAACAGGAAATGGGAGATATTCTTTTTGTTCTGCTATGCTTTGCAAATTCTTTACATATTGATATGGAAGAAGCATTCGATCTCGTCATGGACAAGTTTCGCTTTAGAGACAAAGACCGCTGGACGAAAATAGACAAAGGAGAGAATGAACGATGAAAACAGAGAACATTCGAATTATAGTAGCTGGACCTCGTGGAAAAATGGGAAAAGAAGCGGTATGGCTTGTTCACCGAACAGAACAGTTCGAGCTTGTGGCAGCAGTCGATTCAAAAAATAACGGATTGCTGCTTCAGGATTTAAATGGGATGCCGGAGGAAGACACGCCGGTCTTCGATAATATGGAAACCTGCCTGCAGCAAATAGAAGCTGATGTACTAATTGATCTTACTGCACCTGAAGCAGGTAAGCATCATCTTGAATTGGCTCTCGATTATGGTGTGCGTCCCGTGGTGGGGACGACTGGATTTACACAGCAGGATGTTGAGCGTCTGCGTGAAAAATCAGAAGAGAAGGAGCTTGGAGCAATAATTGCTCCGAATTTTGCCATTGGTGCAATATTGATGATGAAATTTTCTCAAATGGCTGCGAAATATTTTTCCGATGTAGAGATTATGGAATTGCATCATGACCGTAAGCTGGACGCTCCGTCAGGCACAGCAGTAAAAACAGCTCAATTAATAAGTGACATCCGGGAAACCAAGGAGCAGGGCCATCCGGATGAGAAGGAAGAACTTACAGGTGCCCGCGGAGCATCTGTAGATGGCATGAGAATTCATAGTATAAGACTTCCTGGGCTTGTAGCACATCAGGAGGTATTGTTCGGTGGGAGCGGACAGACATTGAAAATACGACATGATTCCATGAACAGGGAATCTTTCATGCCAGGAGTAAAAATTGCTGCTGAGACAGTACTTACTTTGAAAACGCTCGTGTATGGACTGGAAAATATACTTGAATAAGAAAGGAATTAAAATGAAAATTGCGTTAATCGCCCATGATGAAAAAAAAGAGGATATGATTCAATTTGCTCAGGCTTATAAAAAGCTTTTAGAACAGCATGTTCTCCATGCCACAGGTACTACAGGAAAAAGACTTAATAAAGAAGCTGGACTCGAAGTTATCCGGCATTTATCCGGCCCGTATGGAGGGGATCAGCAAATTGGATCTCTTGTCGCAGACGGAAAGATAGATATGATTTTGTTTTTTCGTGATCCCTTGACTGCCCAGCCGCATGAACCGGATATTTCTGCTTTGATCAGACTTTGTGATGTACATGGTGTGCCGGTGGCTACGAATATGGCTACCGCAGAAGTCCTCGTAAAAGGAATCGAAAATGGTCTTCTTGAATTTAGAAGGGTTGAAAAAAGAGAGGGGAAGCTCCAATGACACAGGAGACCCTGCTTATTTTTGGCGCCCATCCGGATGATGCTGAAATTGGAATGGGCGGCACGATAGCTCTGCATGCTGCACGCGGCGATGAAGTGTTTGTCTGTTCCCTGACAAAAGCTGAATTATCATCTAATGGGACAGTAGCAGATCGTCAGGAGGAAGCGGAAAAAGCGGGTAAAGTTCTGGGAATTACGTCACGTTTTCAGTTGAGTTTTACCGACCGGGGGATTAACGTAGAGAGTGAAGCTTATCACGACGTAGTTTCATTAATTCGCAGCTTAAAACCCGATGCCGTTTTTTCCCCCCAGAAAGAAGACAGGCACCCTGATCACGGCGACTGCGGTGAACTTATTAAACAGGCTGTTTTTGACGCGGGCTTAAGAAATTTTTCTTCTTCGACTGCAGCTGCGCATAAAGTGAACGCACATTACCAATATATCATTAATGGAATGGTGCTTCCTGATTTTTTTGTAAGAATCAGCAAGTGGCAGCAGACTAAAGAAAAGTCCCTTCTCTGTTACGAAAGCCAATTTTTAAATAAATCAGGTGGTGTCAGTACACCTCTGACAGAAGGATATGTGGAAGCGGTTCGGGCAAGGGATCGTTTCTTCGGCAAACAGGCTGGTGCTGATTATGCTGAAGGTTTCATTAAGCAATCGGTGCTAGCATTTGACTCCATTCCAATAAGGAGACCATAAATCGTGAAAATAGGTATTACATGTTATCCGACAGTTGGTGGATCGGGAGTAGTGGCGACAGAACTTGGAAAGCTTTTAGCAGAAAAAGGACATGAAGTCCACTTTATTTCCACCAGCCTCCCTTTTCGATTGAACAAAACCTACCCTAATATTTATTACCATGAAGTAGAGGTAAATCAATATGAAGTTTTTCAATACCCTCCGTACTCATTAACATTAGCAAGTAAAATGGCACAGGTGATCGATACGGAAAATTTGGATATCCTGCATGTCCATTATGCCGTCCCGCATGCTGTATGTGCTTTGCTGGCGAAGGATATGACGAAAAAAAATATAAAAATCGTCACTACCCTGCATGGAACAGATATTACTGTACTCGGCCACGATCCTTCTCTGCGGGATATTATCCGGTATGCCATTGAACGATCCGATAAAGTAACAGCTGTTTCAAACGCCCTCGTTGCAGACACAAAACGGGTACTGACTACAGATAAGAAGATGACGACCGTATATAACTTCGTTGATGAACGAGTATATGATGAAAAACCTGCGGATACATTATTAAAAAAAGCGTACGGTATACGGGACGAAGAAAAAGTAGTCATTCATATTTCCAATTTCCGTCCCGTGAAACGTATTGAAGATGTGATCAAAGCTTTTGCAGAAGTTAAAAGCATTCCAGCAGTTCTTCTCATGATCGGCGACGGGCCTGAACGGCAGCGGGCTTATGAGCTTACCGAACGGCTTGGAATTCAAAGCAGAGTTTATTTTCTAGGCAATCAAAAAAATGTGATTGATTTTATTCATTTAGCTGATTGTATGCTGCTGTTATCTGAAAAAGAAAGCTTTGGACTTGCTGCGCTGGAAGCAATGGCGTGCGGTGTGCCTGTTATTGGAACGAATGTCGGTGGAATCCCCGAGGTCATTTCGGATGGGGAAACCGGCTTTCTCTGCCGCTGCGGTGATTATAAAGCAGCAGGAAGGCTGACAAAAGAACTGCTTGAAGATGAAACGCTCCACCTTCGTTTTTCCGAAGCTTCGAAGAAAAGGGCAGCACATCTATTTGCTTCAGAGCTTATCGTTAAGCAGTATGAATCTATATATGAAGAGGCGGCAAATGACTTCGAATGATAATCTCAATGATAACCGAAATTTATCAGATGCGATTCAGCTACTAAAAGTACTTCGACAAAAAGGTATTTATGCTGTTGTTGCCGGTGGAGCGGTGAGAGATAAGATTCTCATGAAGCCGCCTGCTGATGTAGACATTGCTGTAGATGCCGGAAACGAAGAACTGCTTGATAAATGTCCAGAAGCTTTTTTTCCTTCAAATCATTTTGACTCTGCACTGCTGCCGTTTAAAAATTCAGTCTATGAAATTACCCCTTTTCGCGGAAACAGCAAAAATCTTATAGATGATTTAGCAAAACGGGATTTTACAATGAATGCGATGGCTCTCAATGAAGAACAAAGCTTGATAGATCCTTATTATGGAAGGGCTGATATAAAAGCTGGAATCATCCGGGCGGTCGGAAATGCAAACGCTCGTTTTCAGGAGGACCCGCTCCGCATCCTCCGTGCCTACCGCTTCATGTCCAAGTTTGGCTGGGAGATAGAACCTGTTACTCTTACAGCAATTCAAGAAGAAAAACACCGTTTGGGTGATGTGGCAGTGGAACGTCTTAGGAAAGAAATAGATGAATTGCTCATAGGACAGTATCATCCAAAAAGCGTGAGTGCACTACAGAGAGATAGGATTGCTGCATGCTTTCCAGAACGGCTTCGGGGACGTAAGACGCTGTCTTTTCAAAATAGAAGTGTCTCCTTCGCCACTTTTTCCACTCTAAATGAAAAAAGAGCTGCTTTTTTCATTTGTCTTTATAATTGTGAGGCCGGTCAATTCATTCATGAATGGAAGTATTCAAACAAAGATAAAAAAAAGATTAAACTTATAATTGAGTCTGGAACTAAAAGCAAACACTTTCATACAAAAGGGTGGGGGTTGTATCAAATTGGCCTGGAATCGGCGCTGCAGGTGGAAAGATTTCAGCAATGGATTACGTCATCTAAAGATCCGCAGATGCTTAAAACAATTTCAGCGGAGTATAAAAAACTCCCTATAAAATCAAAACAAGAGCTTGCAGTTGATGGTTCAGAAATTCTTCGGCTATATCCTGAAATAGAAAAATCCTGTATTGGTACCTTACTTACAAAAATTGAAAGACTGGTTGTAGAAAAACGGCTGGCAAATGACAAAGAAGAAATAATAAAATTTTTGAAGGAAAGGCTGAAAACATGAGAGACAAATTATTGAAGCTGCTCGACGACCCTTCCACCGAATATGTTTCTGGCCAAGAAATCAGCACAAAACTTGGTATATCCAGGACAGCTGTGTGGAAACACATTGAAGAGCTGAGAAAGAACGGCTACCAGCTTGAAGCAGTTCCCCGCAAAGGCTATAAGCTTACACACACACCAAATGTCGCGAGCGCAGATGAAGTGAAATCGAGGCTGAACACAACTACGATAGGTAAAGACATTATTTTTAAAAAAGAGCTTCCATCAACTCAAAAACTTGCGCACGATATGGCAAGAAATGAAGCAGAGGAAGGGACAGTGATTGTCGCGGATCAACAGCTCGAAGGAAAAGGGCGTCTTGGCAGAAGCTGGCATTCTCCAGCCGGCACCGGGCTGTGGTTTAGTATTATTTTAAGGCCGGACGTCCCGCCTCATCATGCACCTCAGCTTACACTGCTGACGGCAGTAGCAGCAGCCGAAGGCATAGAGTCAGCCACAGGCGTGAAGGCAGAAATAAAGTGGCCGAATGATATATTATTTAAAGGAAAAAAAATTGCAGGAATTTTGACTGAAATGCAGTCAGACCCGGATAAGGTGCAGGCGGTTATCGTCGGAATCGGAATGAATGTTAATCAAGAGAAGCATCAATTTCCGAGTGAGCTTTCAGATAAAGCTACCTCTCTTGCCATTGAAGCGGGAAGAACGTTTCATCGTGCAGATGTAATAGCAGCGATATTAGAGAGATATGAATACTTGTATTTTTACTATTTAAAAGAAGGATTTGAAGGGGTGCGTAAACGCTGGGAGGCGCTGGCTGTAACTATCGGAAAAAACATTACCGCCAGAACAGTTGCCAAAACATTTACCGGCAGGGCAAAAGGAATTACAGATGATGGCGTGCTCATGCTTGAAACCGCTTCCGGAAGAATAGAATATATCTATAGCGCTGATATCGAATAACCATAACATATAAAAAATTTGCTATACTGAACTCAGTGCAGTCTGCAGGCTGTATCCCAGTGAATGGTACTGCTTATTGCTGCATCAATAAATATACACATTGCACTGCCTTGATCCAAAAATGGACAGGGACGGGGAAGGGGATTCCGGAAGGGCATTTCCTTCTTCTCCGAAAAAAAGGAGGAGAAAAATGAATAATACAGCTACGTTTAAACGAATGAAAGCGAATCGTGAAAAAATTGCGATGATGACCGCCTATGATGCACCGGGAGCCTCTGCTTTGAATAATGCGGGGATGGATCTTGTACTCGTAGGAGATTCGGCCGGTATGGTCGTGCACGGCTACAGCTCTACGATACCGGTTACATTAGATGATATGGTGCTTCATACCAGGGCAGTAAAAAGAGGAGCCCCGCACCTCTTTACAGTTTCAGACATGCCGTTTCTTACGTACAACGGGGACATTACAGATACTATTCAGGCGGCAGCTAAGTTAATGCAGACAGGCGGTGCTGATGCGGTTAAGGTAGAAGGAGCGGGGGCTACTATTGAAGTTATATCCAGACTCGTTCATGCAGGAGTTCCAGTCATGGCTCACTTAGGGTTAACACCGCAGTCAGTCGGAGTCATCGGAGGATATAAAGTTCAAGGAAAAAATGAAGCTGAGGCCCAACAGCTGATCGAAGATGCTGTTGCAATTGAAAAAGCAGGGGCTTTTGCACTTGTACTGGAGTGTGTTCCTTATCTGCTGGCAGGATATATAACATCGAAACTCTCTATTCCTGTAATCGGAATCGGAGCAGGTTCTGAGACAGACGGGCAAGTACTTGTCTATCATGATGCTTTAGGAATCGGGGAAGGATTTGTACCTAAATTTGTCAAAAAATATGCGGAGGTACAACAGGAAATTGACAAGGCTCTGCTGCAATATATAAAAGAAGTCAAAAGCAGTGTGTTTCCTGATTCGAACCATTCCTTTAAAATGGATGAGGACTTAGCAGATCGGCTGTATGGAGGAATGACGAAGTGAAAACGTTCATTTCCCCTATAGAACTCACTAAAACACTTCTATCCATAAAGAGTGAAAAGAAAACAATTGGTTTTGTGCCAACGATGGGAAGCCTTCATGAGGGACATCTTGAACTTGTTAAAAAAGCAAAACAGCAAAATGATGTTGTTATAATCAGCGTTTTTGTAAACCCTTTACAGTTTGGAGCTGGAGAGGACTATAACGAGTATCCACGTTCTATTGAAAGAGACCGTTCGCTTGCAGAGCAGGCTGGAGTTGACTTATTCTTTGAGCCTACGGAAGACCTCATGTATCCTGAAAAGCTGAATACGTCAATAGTGGTAGAATCAGGCACAAACGTCCTATGTGGAAAAAGCAGACCTGGTCATTTTGACGGTGTTGCTACTGTCGTAATGAAGTTATTTCAGATAGTACAGCCGGACCGATCTTATTTTGGATTAAAAGATGCCCAGCAGGTAGCTGTTATTAAAAATATGGTAAAGGATTTTCACATGCCAGTTTCTATAGTGGCATGTGATATCGTGAGGGAAGCAGACGGACTTGCCCTCAGCTCGCGAAATATCAGGCTGTCTGAAAATGAACGATACCAGGCTCCTGCTCTTTATAAAGCATTACAGTATGGTGCAGAACTATTGTCTAAAAGCTGCCGCAGCCCGGAAGATATAAGCAGAATGGTTTATTCACATGTATCTGAACGAATCGAAGCGAAGATTGATTATATTGATATCCTATCCTTCCCAGCTCTTAGCAGAAGCATTAACGAGGAAGATGATATCATTCTGGCCGGTGCTGTTCATTTTAAGAAAGCCAGATTGATTGATAACATTCTAGTGCCTGCAGAGATTAGGCAGAAGCGAAAGTTGGGGATTTAATATGTTTCGTACGATGATGAAATCGAAGCTGCACAATGCAACGGTTACAGAAGCAAATTTAAACTATGTCGGAAGCATTACGATTGACGAAGAATTAATGGAAAAAGCAGATCTGCTGGAAAATGAAAAGGTACAAGTAGTAAATAACAATAATGGCGAAAGACTCGAAACTTACGTCATAAAGGGCAGGAGAGGCAGTGGAGTAATTTGCCTCAATGGCGCTGCAGCCCGTCTTGTCCAGCCTGGAGACCGGGTGATAATTATTTCATACTTGATGATTCATGAAAAAGACTGTCCGTCGTTTCAGCCGAAAGTTGCGATAATGACAAAAAATAACACAGTAGATCGAATGCTTGCCACTGAACCGGCTTCTACGATATTGTAAGGTGATTTCAGGAGGTTCTCATGAAATTTGTAGTGATAGATGTCGAAACAACAGGAAATGCTCCTCATAAAGGAGATAAAATTATACAGATCGGGGCTGCTGTGGTAGAGAATGGGAAGCTTATTCAAACTTATTCAACCTATGTTTATCCGCAGAAATCTATTCCGGCATTTATCTCTCAATTGACAGGGATCACAGATAAAGATGTTGCTGGCGCTCCTGTCTTTTCCGAAGTTGCGCCGCAGATTCTCGAGTTAATGAAGGATTCATATTTTGTAGCACACAATGTTCCATTTGATTTTTCCTTTATCAATGAAGAACTAAAAAATGCTGGCTTCAGCGCTCTGAAAAACCCTGTGCTGGATACAGTAGAATGTGCGCGGATTTTATTTCCCACTGCATCTGGATATAGTCTTTCGGCACTTGCAGAATGGCTCGGATTAACACACGACAGGCCACATCAAGCTGACAGTGATGCGATAGTGACAGCTTCTGTATTAATAAAAGTATTACATAAAATCAGCCAGCTTCCGGCTGCTTCTCTGAAATCTTTAAAGCAGCTCTCCCCCGGCCTGGCAAGCCAGCTTGAACCTATATTAATAAATGCCCTTTCAGTGAAGCGAAGTACCGGCAGGCTGGATGATAAATCGTTTGAAACATACCGCGGCATCACAATAAAAAAGAAGAGAAGTCTTTCTTTGGAAGCGTCCCGTAAAACAGTTGAAGGACAGTTTAACAAATCATTTTTTGTGAAGGGTGGAACACTTGAAAATAGGTGGGATGGCTTTCAATGGATTGAAGGTCAGCAGGAAATGGCAGATGCTGTATGGTCAGCTTTTAACGATCATTCTCATTTATTGGCGGAAGCTGGTACAGGCACAGGAAAGACGCTTGCCTATCTTTATCCAGCTCTTCAATTCACAAAAGAGTCCGGGAGCAGAGTCGTTATTTCCACCCACACTCTTCATCTTCAGGAACAACTGCTTGAAAAAGAAATTCCGGTACTAAAGAAGGTTTTAGACTTTCCTTTTCAGGCAGCGATGCTGAAAGGAAAAAGTAATTACTTATGTCTCCGTAAGCTGGAGCGAGTCTTAAAGGAAAAGCAGGCAAGCTATGAGGAAACACTTGGCCTCGCTCAGTTAATTATTTGGGTTCTGGAGACAGATAGAGGAGATTTAGAAGAGATAAGTCTTGCGGGCGGGCAGCAGAGTCTGCTTTGGGATCAAATATTAACGGACTCGGATTCTTTAAAAGACGATCCATGGGCGGACAAAAATTATTATTATCGAGCCGGTGAAGAGGCAGAAAAAGCTGATATTATCATCACAAATCACGCTTTGTTGTTCTCAGATATTGTAAAGGAGAATCAATTACTTCCTGTTTATAAGCATGCAGTCCTTGATGAAGCCCACCATCTAGATGAGCTTGCAGGAAAACACCTCGGATTTTCACTCAGCTATTTATTTCTTAATCAGCTGTTATCTAAAGTAAATCAAAATGATACAAGAAGTATTATTCAGCGGCTAGCTGTTTATGAAAAAAGCTATATTCATTATTTTCACGAAAATTGGTATCAGCGCCGCCAGGATAACTATGCCTTATTGAAATACGAATGCGATGAACTTTTTCGAACTCTTCATACATTTACTAAAGCAGGTCACCAAAAAAAGCAGTCAGAAACGGGCGGGTTCCTCTGCAATTATGAGCCCTCTCATTTACAAAGACAGGGCTGGAGTTCTATTCATGAGGCAGCTGAACGGTTTATCGTTTTAATAGAAGAAGAAACAGAAGCGTGGAACGAATTTCATGAGCGGCTGAGCAGCGAAATTAAAGGTACACAGTTTGAAATTGGCTGGCTTGAAGCGTTTCGAATTACACTAATGGATATTACTGTCTCGATTGAATCTCTAATTGCCTTATTATTCAATAAAAAAGATAATTACGTATATTGGATTGAGGCTGGCAGAAAAGGGGAACTAAATTCAATTGTGATGTATGGGAGGCCGATAAATGTTAATGATCTCCTTGCGGATAAATTATTCGCAGAGAAATTCAGCGTCGTAATGACGTCAGCTTCTTTAACCGTGAAAAAATCATTCTCCTATATTATTGAAAATTGGGGACTTGAGGACTTTGCTCCACAGACTATTATGCTCCCTTCTCCTTACCATTTTAAAAGAAATACGAAGCTGCTGATTCCGTCCGACATGCCCCTTATTAAAGATGGAGAGAGGGATTATATCAATGACGCAGCAGAATTCATCTATCATGCTGCTTCGATTTCAGATGGAAAAATGCTAGTATTATTTACTTCTTTTGATATGCTTCGCAAAACGTATTTTAAATTAAGAGAATGGGACGATGAAGGTGATTTCTACTTAATCGGGCAGGGAATGAAAAGTGGCAGCCGCTCCAAACTTATTAAAACCTTCCGTCAAAACGAAAAAGCCATATTGTTCGGTACGAACGCATTTTGGGAAGGTGTAGATATTCCAGGTGAGGATCTGAGCTGTCTTATCATTGTAAGACTCCCATTTGCACCTCCAGACGAGCCAGTAATGGAAGCAAAAAGCCAGCATAAAACACAGTCAGGCTCTAATCCTTTTACATCTCTCTCTCTGCCGCAGGCTGTGCTGAGATTTAAACAGGGCTTTGGCCGTCTCATTCGACATAAACAAGACAGGGGAGTCGTCATTGTCCTGGATAATAGATTAATAAAATCCAGCTACGGAAAAGAATTTTTGGAGTCTCTTCCCCCGGTCCCTGTAAAATATTTACCTACACCGACCTTGTTAAATGAACTCGCAGATTTTATGGACAAATAATATCGCAATCAGGGAAGTGAAGGAATGTCTCATTTTATAATTACGGACGTTCATATACTAAAGAATTTCCAAGTATTACCCAATAAAAATGTAGAAGTAAAAAATGGAAAAATCATTAGCATCTCAAGCTCAATGCCAGACAAGGACAGCACTTCAGGATTTATAGAGAAAATTTCCGGAAAAGGTAAGCTGCTGATGTCCGGAATGTATAATACACACGGTCACACTCCAATGGCATTAATACGGGGGTGTGCAGATGATCTGCCGCTTCAAGACTGGCTTGAGCATGAAATTTGGCCAAGAGAAGCCGTTTTTACTAAGCAATCAGTTAGAGCAGGAACTTCACTCGCGTTAATAGAAATGATAAAAAACGGAACAATAGCTTTTCTTGATATGTATCATTTATATATGAATGACGTATATGAGTTGGTCATGGATTCAGGTTTAAAAGCAGTCCTTGCCCGCGGTATGATAGGTTTTGGTACTGAGGAGGAGCAAAGGGGAAAACTTAAGGAAGCAGTTACTTTCGCAAAAGATTGGGAAGCTGAAAGTAATGGTCATATTAAAGGGATGCTGTTTCCTCACGCGCCCTATACATGTAAGCCCCCTTTTTTAGAAAAAATTATCGAATCATCCCGAAGCTATCGACTTCCACTTGGTATTCATCTGGCTGAAACACTTAAAGAGGTTAATGATCATAAAAGAGATTACGGGAGAAGTCCGGTCGATCATTTACACGAGTTGGGCTTTTTTGAACAAACTGCATTGCTTACTCATGTCGTTCATATATCAGAGTCAGAAATGGATATGCTTTCCGGGAAACCGGTATCTGTTTCTCATAATCCAATGAGCAACGCTAAGCTTGGCTCAGGCATCGCTCCAGTTTCCCGGATGCTAAAGAAAAATATTCCGGTGTCACTAGGAACGGACAGCACTGTTTCCAATAACACCCTTGATATATTTGAAGAAATGCGTTTTGCTGTGCTGCTTCAGAAGGCAGCTGACCAAAACCCTGCAGCCTTATCTGCACATTCTGCTTTACAAATGGCAACAAAAAATGGAGCAGAAGCCCTCGGTTTCAAGGATTCCGGCATAGTGAGGGAAGGAGCAGCCGCTGATTTTATTATGCTTGATATAAGCTCTGCCCACCTCCAGCCACTACAAAATCTTTTTTCCCATCTCATATATACTGCTTCGGGTCACGACGTGACAGATGTTTTTGTCAATGGGAGACAGCTTTTAAAAAATCGGGCACTGCAGACTCTCGACGAAGAAAAGATTGTTTTTGAGGCAAACCGGCATTCGCGTGCGATCGACACACTTTTTAGGGAAAATAAAAAGGGGGATTGAAAAGTATGGGTGATAAGATAGAGAAAATATCTACTGTAACAGTAGAGTCAACTCCTGATCTATATAAAATTGTCGATGCATTAAACAGGTCTTTAAAATATGATGATTTAATGTTTGGACTTGCTCTTGATGAAAATCACGAAAATAAGATGATATTCTCAATATATCGTACGTAGAGGAAGGATGCCGTTTTATGAGGCGGTTAGTAATCGCTGCAGCAGGGTTAATAATATTAGCAGTTATTGGTTTGACAGCACTTTATGTCATGAGCAGAGCACCACTTGTTGATGCGTTCGATAATATAGAGGCTGCTGCGTTACAGGAAGACAACGTAGAATCTGTCACTGGAATGAGCCGCTTTCATGGGAAGGCCACAGTAAATATAGTAGATGTTACGGTTTCAGAAGGAGGGATGGAGAGGTTATTCTTTTCAGGCGGTAAGCTTGTGGAAAGATTGACACAACAAGACATCTTCCCCGCAGAAGAGGCGATGAATGCCGCATTGGAGAGAGCCGGGCATCATAAAGCAGAGAGGATTCGTTCCGGCTATGAAAATGGCAGAGCTTTGTATGAGATTACACTAAAGAAAGATGGCAGACTGCATTATTATTACATGTCCATGGAAACAGGGGATTTCATTAAGCGATACAGTTTAAGTACGGGGTAAATAAAGTCTCTTGATGAACTCCAACTGAAGCCTGCTCTTGAATATAAACAAAGGAATCATTACACTTAAATGTATAAACTAAAGAACGTACAGGGAGGATAAATAATGCAACTATCAAAGAGAGTTTCTACTTTAACACCATCTTCTACACTCGCAATTACTGCCAAAGCTAAAGCATTGAAAGCAGACGGACATGATGTGATCGGCCTTGGAGCCGGAGAACCAGATTTCAATACTCCTTCCTACATAATTGAAGCCGCTGTTCAATCGATGAAAGAAGGCCATACTAAATATACTCCATCCGGCGGACTGCCTCAGCTCAAGGATGCGGTAATAACAAAATTCAAAGATGATCAAGACCTGGAATATTCTGCAGATGAAATTGTTGTCTGTACCGGTGCTAAGCACGCACTTTATACTTTGTTTCAGTCCGTTCTTGATGAAGAAGATGAAGTAATCATACCAGCTCCTTACTGGGTAAGCTACCCGGAGCAGGTAAAGCTTGCCGGTGGACGTCCAGTTATTGTTGAGGGTGCAGAAGAAAATGCTTTCAAAATAACACCAGCGCAGCTCGAACAAACCGTAACGAATAAAACAAAAGCAGTAATCATTAATTCTCCGAGCAACCCAACCGGAAGCATGTACACTTCAGCTGAATTAAAAGCCCTTGGAGAAACTGCAATGCGGCTTGATCTGCTTATCGTCTCCGATGAAATTTATGAAAAGCTCGTGTATGGAGGAGCAGAACACTACTCCATCGCACAATTTTCACCTGAGCTGAAAGAGCAGACAATTATTATTAATGGAGTTTCTAAATCACACTCTATGACAGGCTGGCGCATTGGTTATGCAGCCGGAAGAAAAGATATTATTAAAGCAATGACAAACCTCGCCAGCCATTCCACATCTAATCCAACAGCCAATGCTCAGTACGGAGCTATTGCGGCATACACAGAAGATGATGGATCAGTGGAAAAAATGAGAGAGGCTTTTGAAGACAGGCTCGAAAAAATCTATGCCCAGCTTGTTCAAATTCCTGGAGTGACATGTGTGAAACCGGAAGGTGCCTTCTACCTTTTTCCAAACGTAAAAAAAGCTGTTGAAGTAAATGGTTTTCAAACTGTGGAGGATTGGGTTAATGCTCTGCTGGAGGAAGAAAAAGTTGCCGTTGTTCCGGGAAGCGGATTCGGTTCACCTGATAATATCCGTTTATCTTATGCAACATCATTTGATGTTCTTGAAGAAGCGCTGATAAGAATTGAGCGTTTTATTCGAAATCATCAATAAGAATTTCCTTCGTAAATGAATAGAGGGGGACTTTTAGTGAAAACAACAATAGAGAAAGTAGGCAGTCACGCTGGTGCTGAAGTAATAATAGGCTGCTGGCTTGCAAATAAACGAACAAGTGGAAAGATTGCTTTTTTACAGCTGCGTGATGGAACCGGCTTTATCCAAGGTGTGGTCGTAAAAAACGAAATCGGAGAAGAAGCTTTCCGGGAAATAAAAAACCTGACACAGGAAAGTTCACTGTACGTGACCGGAAGCGTTAAAGAAGATGAACGCTCTCCATCGGGATTCGAGCTTCAGGTTTCAAATGTAGAAATTATCCATAAAGCAGTGGATTATCCGATTACTCCAAAAGAACACGGCCCAGAATTTTTAATGGATCATCGTCATTTATGGCTGAGGTCAAAAAAGCAGCACGCTATTATGCGGATTAGAAATGAAATTATTAGAGCAACGTATGAATTTTTTGATAAAGAAGGTTTTATTAAAGTTGATCCGCCAATTTTAACAGGCAGTTCTGCGGAAGGAACTACAAATTTATTCCACACCAAATATTTTGATGAGGATGCTTTTTTATCTCAATCCGGCCAGCTTTATATGGAAGCTGCAGCCATAGCATTTAATAAGGTTTTTTCATTTGGACCAACCTTCCGGGCAGAAAAATCAAAAACACGCCGCCATCTTATTGAATTTTGGATGATCGAACCGGAGATGGCTTTCGTAGATCATGAAGAAAGCCTGGTCATTCAGGAAAATTATGTCACCGATGTAGTCCAGTCGGTTCTTGACCGCTGCAGACTTGAGTTGAAAGCACTTGATAGAGATACGGAAAAGCTCAAGTCAATAAAAGCTCCATTTCCAAGAATGTCCTATGATGATGCGATTGCATTTCTTCAAAAAAAAGGGTATGACATTTCATGGGGAGAAGATTTTGGGGCTCCGCATGAAACTGCGATTGCAGACAGCCACGAAACACCAGTGTTTATTACTAACTACCCTGCGGACATAAAGGCTTTTTACATGAAGCCGGATCCCGAAAGAGCGGAAGTTGTATTATGTGCTGATTTAATTGCCCCGGAAGGCTACGGAGAAATTATCGGGGGCAGCCAGAGGATCGATGACCCTGAGCTGATGGAGGAACGCTTCAAAGAACATCAGTTATCAGAGGATGCCTATCAGTGGTATCTGGATCTGCGAAAGTACGGTACCGTGCCTCATTCAGGATTCGGGCTCGGGTTAGAACGGACTGTTGCATGGATCGCTGGAGTGGAACACGTACGGGAGACCATTCCGTTTCCACGCCTGCTCAATCGATTATACCCGTAGGACAGCCCCCGGTCTGGGGGCTTTTCTTATCAATTTTTCTTGGGAAGGAGGACAAGAATGAATCGATTAAACATTGCCACTGCTCTTCAAACCGGTCATGTATCACTGCCAAAATTGCTGCTTGATAATTATGTGAAAATCGGCTTAGATGAAATAGAACTTATGATGCTTATGCACATCCAGCGTTTTATCGATGAACAGCATCCCTTTCCGACACCTTCGGAATTATCGCAGCAAATGTCTTTAACTGAAAAACAATGTGCAGGTAAGCTGCGCTCTTTAATAAAGAATGGGTTTTTACAAATGCAGGAGGCACAGGATGAAGATCATCTTTTCTATGAAACTTATTCTTTACTGCCTTTATATGAACGACTTACTGAAGAATTATTTTCAGAAAAACTCACTCAGCAGCCTTCAGGGAATGATGAGGGACAACTTTTTGAAATTTTTGAAGAAGAATTTTCAAGACCTCTTTCACCGATGGAATGTGAGACGATTAAAGTATGGATTGATCAGGATAAATACAAAACGGAACTTATCCGCCAGGCCCTGCGTGAATGTGTGCTTTCTGGTAAACTAAATTTAAGATACATGGATCGGGTGCTTCATGAATGGACAAAAAATGGTATCCGGACTGCTGCTGATGCCAAAGTTTATGGTGAGAAGTTTAGAAAACAGCAGTCAAAACGCTATAATCAAAAGGAAAAAGAAAAGGGACCGGCCTATCCTAATATTAATTGGCTTGATGAATCGTAGAAAGGAAGCTGCAGAACTATGCTGACTAATAAGCAGATAACGTATGCGCTTGATACAATTGCAGGAATGTATCCAGAGGCGGAGTGCGAACTGAGATACTCCAACCCGTTTGAGCTTTTGATTGCAGTTGTATTGTCTGCCCAATGCACGGATGCTCTCGTCAACAAAGTAACCCCTGGTTTATTTGAAAAGTATAAAACACCGGAGGATTTTGCAGAAGTATCACAAGAACAGTTAGAAAAGGACATACGTTCCATTGGATTATATCGAAATAAGGCAAAAAATATAAAAAAATTATCTCGTTCGTTACTAGAGCAGTTCAATGGAGAAGTTCCAAAATCAAGAGAAGAATTAATGGGGCTGGCAGGTGTAGGGAGAAAAACAGCAAACGTCGTCGCCTCTGTGGCGTTTAACATGCCGGCAATCGCAGTTGATACTCATGTGGAAAGAGTGACGAAGCGGCTTGGCATCTGCCGCTGGAAAGACAGCGTAATTGAAGTAGAAAAAACTCTTATGAAAAAAATTCCAGAAGAGGAATGGTCCGACACTCATCACAGGCTTATTTTCTTTGGAAGGTATCATTGTAAGTCACAGTCTCCTCGTTGTGATAATTGCCAGCTGCTGGATATATGCAGAGAAGGAAAGAAGCGGATGAAAAAAAGGGAATTATATCATGCCTGAGCTTCTGATCCCTCCCTCGTTGGTACATCCCCCTTTTTATAATACGAACTCCTTGAACAGCGGGGACATTAAATCCACCGAACCGATGTTTGAAATCCCTTTTTACGCTGAAATACTGGCTGAGAATAATAAACTGGAAAACTTACCCTGGCTGCATAAAAAAATGTGGGTGCCGGCTTATATAAATCGCTGGGAAGAAGAAAGAGACATCCTTCAGCGGTTATTTAAAAATGAGAACCGCCAGGAAGCAAGGCCGTATATGATCATTGGCATCGCTCGTTTCATCAATATATTATTTTGGATGAACAACTTAAAAACACAAACGTCATCAGCAGAGTCTCTTGAGGCACTCTTACCAGAGTTAAATAAAACACCTGTAAACAGTGGTGAAAGACTGGCCTATGCACTCAATAATCCAGATCATTATCATTCTTACATCCAGCTCCGTGAATTATATGAAGAAACTCGAAAACAGTTTGCTGTGATAAAAATGAAGGAATCATAATTAGAAATAATGAAGAAGAGTAGGAGTAGATCAAGGTATGTCAAAATTGCAAGCAGGTCCTGAAGCGGAGTTAGAATCACTGCCTTTTCGAGAAGATGATTACAATCGCCTGCGTAAATTAAAAGTAAAAGCGGAAGAAGAATCATTTGAAGTTGCTTTCTGCGGTCATTTTTCTGCTGGGAAATCGACATTATTAAACCGACTTCTCGGAAATGAACTCCTGCCGACCAGCCCGATCCCCACTAGTGCAAATATTATCTCGATTCAAAACGGACCAGTCGGTTTAAAGGTGACCAAGTCGACTGGAGAAATAGTCAAATGGGAGGATGAGATTCCGTGGAATGAAGCAAGGCGCTGGGGAATGGATGGGAAATCCGTCCGTATGATTGATATTTATGCACCGCTTCCTTTTTTGGGGGCTGCCGGAAGAATCCTGGATACACCAGGGGTGGATTCGACCGACCCTGACCACCAGAAGGTGACAATGGACCGCCTTTATACGAGCGATATGGTAGTGTACGTAACTGATTATAACCATGTTCAGTCTGATACAAATATTCGTTTTTTGCAGCAGCTTTCCAATGAAAAAAAGCCAATTGTTCTAGTAATAAATCAAATTGATAAACACGAAGATAAAGAATTGTCGGTGCAGGCTTTTGAGCGTTCTATAAGGGGGATGCTGGCACGCTCATCTGTTTCTCCGCTTGAAATATTTTTTACCTCCATGAAAAAAGACGAACACGCCTTAAATCAGTACGATTATTTTGCACAATTTATTAAAGCAGTAATGTTTAATAGTGAAGATTTAATAAAAACGAGTCTGAAAACCCTGGAGAATGGAAGTGTTCATCATTTAATTGAAAAGCTCGAGGAGGAAAAGCAGGAAGCCTTTGAGTATTGGAAAGAGGCAATGCATAATAAAGGTTCAGAACCCGAGGCTGCAATGAACAGGGCAGAAGTAGAAAAAGAATGGAGATATGTGGAAGAAGAAAAGCAGCAAGCGATACAATCGCTTTACCAGGAGCGAAGCCAGCTGTTTGATAATGTAACCTTGTTTCCATATTCGACTACTGAAAAGGCGAGGGAATGGCTTGAAAGCCAGCAAAAGCATTTCAAAGTCGGTTTTCTTTTCAGCTCGAAAAAAACCGAAGAAGAAAAACAGAAAAGAAGTCTCGCATTAATAAACGAAGTAAATGAAAATATTCAGACCCAGCTTCTTATTCACGTAAAGAAAATGCTTTTAAAAGCAGACACGTCCTATCTGGAAAATGATGAAGAATTTGAAAAACAAGTACGGGGGCTTGAGCTGCAGGTAGATGAATCATTCTTGGCTTCTTTTTCATCAACAGGTGAAATCAACCGCCAGTTTGTTTATACATTCACAGGTAATGTAACTGCCAGCCTGGTAAAACAGTTAAAGAAAGCTTCTGAACCATTGAACAGGCTACATGAGCAGTCGATTTCCCGATCTTTTGATGAAAAAAAGATTAAGCTTTCAAAAGTGCTGGAGCAAAGCAGAGGGGCAGAAAACGACTGGTCCGAATGGGAGAAAAAGAGGGCTGAATATAATGCGGAAATAGAAACATGCATAAATTGGCTCAAGAATAGAAAAGAAGCATCTCAATTAATTGAGATGTTGAAAAAAGCTTCCCATCTCTCTTTTCCAGACCAGGAACCTGAACATATTTCTGTGGAGCAGGATGAACTGGTTTCAAAAGAAGCAGCTTATGAATGGGAGGAGAAAGAATTCTATTCAATAGATGAGAGCTTTCTCCAGCCATTAAAAACGTATCTTTCCATGTTCCGCTCAAATCATTTATTTCAGGATGAGAAAAATGATTTAGCAGACACGCTTAAAGAATATCAACAAAATACAATCAAAATTTCCTTGTTTGGCGCCTTTAGTGCAGGAAAATCAAGTTTTATTAACGCTATGCTCGGTGATACAGTAGTGCCAGTCTCACCTCATCCGACAACAGCGGCAGTTAATATTGTGAAACAGTCAGAAGTTGGTTTTCCTCATGGAACTGTTGTCCTTCAAATGAAAGAGAAGAAGCTAGTAAATCAAGAGATTGTGGACACATCCAGGCAATTAAACGAAGAAGTGTCAATTGATTCCATTGCAGACTGGAAAAAACCGGCGCCGGCCAAATTAAATGAGCATCAGAAAACCTATGCTCAATATTTGTTTACGTTACAGCAAAGCTTATCCAAAGAAGCGATTCCTTTTGGAGAAGAGAAAACCACTTCACTTGAACAATTAAACGAATGGGTCGCAAATGAGCAGAAAGCCTGCATGATCAAGCAGGTAACAGTATATTATGATTGTGGATGGACAAATAAAGGGCTCGAAATTATCGATACACCAGGTGTGAATTCTATTCACAGCAGGCATACAAACGTAGCTTTTGAACAGCTTAAGTATTCGGATGCCATCTTTTATTTAACCTATTTCAATCATGCCTTCTCCAAGTCTGATGAATTATTTCTCCAGCAGCTAGGCAGAATAAATGAAAATTTTGATGAAGATAAGCTCTTTTTTATTATTAATGCCGCTGATCTTGCCGATACACAGGAAGAGTTAAATGGAGTAACTAATCATGTGCTCGGCCAGCTCAAGAAAAATGGAATCGAAAGACCAAGGCTAACAGCACTCTCAAGTAAAGAAGGCCTTTATGAGAAGCAGAATAATACCGATGGCAAGACAGCATTCCGGATGTTTGAAGATAAATTTTCAAATACTGTCTGGACAGCACTAAAACTGGCACATGCACAAAGGTTAAAAAAGAAGTGGACAGCCCTTCAAAAAAGTATGAAGAATGTTCTTCGCGATATGGAAGAGCATCCATCAGATCTTACCGACATCTTAAACAGAAAAAAAAATAAATTACAGTTGTTCTCTAAGCAGGCATGCGAGATAAGCTTTGAGAAGTTAACAGAGGAATCTCTTGAAGAATTAAAACAGCAATGTACGTTTTTAAAACAAAGAATCAGATTTATCACTCAAGATTATTTTTCACATATTATACATCCGGGCACCATTTATGCTTCAACGAAAAAACAGCAAAAACAGCAGCTTCAAGGGGCGTTACAGGAGCTCGAATCCTTCGTGAATCGATATTTGCAGCAGGAGCAGGAAGCACTGATGATTCGAATTGAAGAGCTTCAAAAAAATGATGTGGAAATAATGCTTCAGCATAAGATTTCCTCATGGCAGATGGAATTTCCTACTGTTCATAAACCAGAAGTGGTTCCGGAAATTCCAAGGAAATATGAACCTTATGAAAACCAGGAAGATAAGGGAAAATATCTTGCCTATTACAAATCAGCAAAAGATTTCTTCGAAAACCGAAAAGTACTTGAACTTAAAGAGACTTTCTCTAATGACTTACAGCTTCAGCTTACAGCCTTAACAGAATTGTTTGAAAAGAGGAGTGCCGAGGCAATCCTTCTTCACTCAGAGGCATTTGAAAATCAGTGCCGTGATAAACTGCTGAATTCATTAAAAATGGAAGAGGAGAAGGCAGAGTCCCTTTACGATCATTCGAGAAAACACATTCTCGAAGAAGAATACGCTTCATTATCAACTATTTAAAAGAAATTTGGTTGATTTCATCCCTGCAGGCGGACGCTTTCCGCGGGCTTGATCTCAGCCACCTCGGACAGCTGACGCTTCTACGGCGTCTTTTCCGCAAACTATTCCCACGACGCACAGGACGTGCTAGTGTCGATGTTGGCCACAGGACGTGGCCGGTTTTAATCGACCCGGAGTCGCCGCCTTCCGTTCTTCAATCGAAGAATAAACACCATAAGGGTGACTTGGCATTTCTTGTATTGAACTTACTTCAAGTCAAAGACCGTACGAAAGCTGGCATGTTTAGGTGTCAGCTTTTTTAAAAATAAGAAAGAGTAAAGATTTTGTTGATTTTTTGTTGATTTCATCACTTTAGGCGGACGCTTTCCGCGGGGCTTGTCTTCAACTAATTCTGTCTCAGGGAAGCTTCGCCAGAATGGATTTTCAGACGGCGCTGAGCCCACCGGAGCAGCACGTGTCTCAAGACTCCACAGGCAGTGTTCTTTCTGCCGGGGAGGCTTGAGCCGTGCCCGCGGAAAGCGAAGCGTTTTGACGGAGCATTTTATGAAAGATGTATCAAAAGGTCATGAAAAGAGGACCTTTTGACAACTCCTTTTTCCTGTTTCCTTTACAAAAAAATCGCCTCTTTCGGTATAATGTAGTCACCACAACCCATTAACGAAATAAGGCGATTTTTATGAGTAACCTAACGGTCACTTTCCAAGATTATACCATGAATCAGCTGTTTTTTTGATGCGTATCAAGGAGTCGGGTGTCCATGGTATTTTACGTTAAGGGCTTTTTATACAGCCCCTTAGCATTACTCGTCGCTGCTGTCGTCATCACCACTGTCTTCGCTGTTCCCTTCGGATTCAGAGGAGCTGGCTTCCCCTTCATCCCCTCCAGAGTCATCACCGCTGCCAGAGTCATCACCGCTGCCAGAGTCATCACCGCTGCCAGAGTCATCACCGCTGCCAGAGTCATCACCGCTGTCATTGCTGTCACTATTATCTCCGTTGTCTCCGGAATCACCATTTCCATTGTCGCTGCCATTATCACTTCCATTGTCACCTGCGCCATTATCACTTCCATTGTCACCTGCGCCATTATCACTTCCATTGTCACCTGCGCCATCATCTCCGCCGTTATCGCCGGAATCATCGCCATTATTGGACCCGTCCTCGGTATTCTCATCCTCAGAAGATTCTCCTGAATCTCCAGGCTCCTCTGATTCTTCATTTTCATCCGATTCTTGATTCTCTTCTTCTGCTGGTTGTTCTTCAATCTCTTCTTCGGATTCCTCTTCTGCATTAGCTGCCGGAACATTTACTTCCACTTCCGCAGAATCACTGGACTCATCCGGTCCTTCATCATTTATCACAGTTACTCGGAAGCTGTGTGACGCATCTCTTTTAGGGCTGCTAAGTGTGTACTGCATCTCCTGCTGGTTAGATACTTCTTCGTAACTGCTGCCATCCACGCTGTGCTCTATCTGGAAAGACCGTCCTTCAAGATCAGAATCATCGTAGTTCCAGCTTACTTGAATTCGATTATTGGCTTCGTCATACTGTGCATTTAACCCGCTGATTTCAGAAGGAGTAGCAAATTCAGTTGAAACGTCTTCAGGTGCCGTCCCTTTTACATACAGCTCCGTAATAATTTCACTTTCTGGTGTATACGGGCTGGCTCGGTCACCAGTGCTTTTCTCAAGATCTATTTCCTGTACCGAATCTGGTTTTTCAAAGTCTGGTGTGTCGATATCTTCTGAAGCTCTCGTCATAATAAGTTTGAAGATATCTTTTGCTATATCACTTTCTGCTCCAGAAAGGTAGCCATCGCCACGATTCCCGCTGAATCCTGTCCAGACAGAGGCAGTATACTTTGTAGTGTAGCCGTTAAACCATACATCCGGATCCCCGCCGGAGGGAATATTAAATTGCTGCTGCTCTTCGGAAGTGAAATTCGTTGTGCCAGTTTTTCCAGCTACCGGAAGCCCCGAAATATTGGCCGCACGGCCGGTGCCTCGATCATCTGTTAGTACATCTTTTAACATATCTGTAATCATATAGGCTGTGTAATCGCTCATCGCTTCATGAGACTCGGGTTCGAGGTTAATTTCCCGGCCGTCTGGAAATTCTACTTTTCGCACAGTATATGGCTCATTATAGGTGCCGCCATTGCCGAAAGCAGAATATGCTCCGGCCATATCGATGCTTGAAATGTTGGAGACGCCTCCGAGAGCTGCTGCTTCAAAGATATCATCTCTTTCAAAAGGCATTCCCAGGCCTTGTGCAAATTCAGTCGCTTCATCAAGACCAGTTTCCTGTAAAGCTTTTACTGCCGGGATGTTTAGCGAACGGACAAGCGCTTCTCTCATACTGACATTTCCTGCATAGTTGCCGGAATAATTTCGTATGTCGTTCCCATTTGAATACTTGTGCGGTTCATCTTTTAATTGATGATAGGTTGACCATTGGTTGTATTCAATCGCAGGCCCGTAGTCAAGAATTGGTTTTATAGTTGAGCCCGGCTGTGCGGTAGAGCGGGTGGCATAATTATAACCCTTTGCAATATCACCACTCTGCCGATTGCCGACCATCGCCTTGACGGCTCCCGATTCGGTATCAACCATTGTAAATCCGACCTGAAATAATTCATTATCAGGGTAATTCGAGATATGCTCCTCAGTTGTTATTACTTCCTCGGCGTAGTCCTGCAGGTCAGTATCAAGTGTAGTATGGATTTTTAAACCGGCTGAATACAGATCCGAGGTAGAAATACCATCTACTTCTTCGATTTCACTTTGAACGTGAGAAATAAAGGAATCGTAAACGATGTTTTCTTCAGAGGGGGTGTGATTGATCTGTTCATCTAAACTTACATTGATTGCCTCTTTGCCTTCTTCCTCGGTTATAAACTCGTGTTTCACCATTTGGTTAATAATTAGGTTTCTTCGCTGTTCTGCCGCTTCCGGATTCTGTGTAGGGTCATATAAACTAGGACGGTTTGGAATGCCTGCTAACAGTGCGGCATCCTCAATAGTTAAATCTGACATGTCATCTTTATTAAAATAAACACTAGCTGCTTCTCCAATTCCGTATGCGCCCTGGTTGAAATATATTAGATTTAAGTACATTTCAAGTATCTGATCCTTGCTGTATTCCTGTTCCATCTTAACAGCCAGATATTGCTCCTGAAGCTTTCTTGTGATTGTTTTATCAGAGCTCAGGAAGGCATTTTTTACGACCTGTTGGGTAATTGTGCTTGCGCCTTCTGCTCCAAATCCGCCAAATATGTTTGCCTGAAGGGCACCAAAAAGTCTGCGGATATCAATCCCAAAATGATCGTAAAAGCGTACGTCCTCTACAGCAATAAACGCTGCCTTTGTATTTTCGGGTACTTCATCGATATCAATTAAATCCCGATTTTCTCCCGACTGCAGCTGTGTTATTTCTTCATCGTTTTCATCGTATATTGTAGAAGCCTGTGAGAAGACCAATTGGTCCGGATCGAGTTCCGGCGAAGTACTCATGATTGCCACGGCTGTTATTGTCCCGGCGGTCACCATGACCACACCAGCAATTAGTGCTGCAATTAATAGTTTACGAGTAAGAGAACGCTTCGGTTTTTGTTCCTTTGATTTTTTGCTGTGCTTCTTATTTTCCAAAGCTTTGCGTCTTTCCTGTCTTGATGTATATTTTTCACTCATTATTTTTCTTCCTTTCTGAGCATGACAATAAAACAATGCTGCCGATAATTTAGTCGACACTGGCAGTAAATGGTTACATCGTATTGATTATTTTGTCTATTATTTTTAAATAATCAACTCTGGGAATATATCCCTCCGTCAGCAGCATTCCATGCTGTTCTATACTTTGCTTTGGAATTGATTTACGCTTTGTTTGATTTTTGTACCACCAGATAAAATGAGAAGCCTCATAAAAATAGGTTTCTCCTAAAGAAGAAAATCGAATGATGAGAAATGCTATGCCGCCGTGGAAGATAACATTTTCCATGTGGGTTACCTGGTGAGGATGGATATTACCAAAGGGAAAGGAGGTTTTATTTCGTGTCTCCTTTGCTTCAAAATCAATATATTTACTTTTGTATAAACCATTGTAATCTGTAGTGGATGGTTGCTTGAAGTAGGCCTCCGTTATCTTTGCAGCACTTCTTTTTGGATAATCAACCCCGACAACCTGCACGGGAGTAGGCTTTTTATGGATGACTGCGATGCCGGATGCCAAATAATAATCGTTAGTATCATTAATGTCTTTTTCAAGCGTCATCCCGCGGTTGGCGAAGCCCTGATTTTCCCTTGCGGACTTCTTATGTAAATTGCTTCCTGGTCCTTGAAACTTTTTACCGCCGGGATACCGGATTCCCATCATCTGCACCGTCCTTTTATTTAAGGTTATGAAAAGTCTGTATAAAACAGTGTTACAATCGTTTCACCTTACTATTTCATTCCTACATGATAGCACACTTATTCCTCACAGAACATTGCTGAAATGTGAATTATCGCCCCCCAGGTAGACAGTGCAGGGAGGATTTGTGTTACGATATGGAAAGGAAAGAAAGGTAGGGATAACATGGGCGAAAAACCTGTTAATTTAGGTTTTGGAAATATGATGCCTCCGGAACGGATTGTTTCTATAGTCAGTTCTGATTCCGCTCCGACGAAAAGGCTGATCCAAGAAGCACGAGAAAGAAAAATGTTAATTGATGTCACGAACGGACGAAAAACTAGAAGTATAATTTTAGCAGACAGTGATCATGTGTTATTGTCCGCTATTCAGCCTGAAACTGTTGCACAGCGGCTTCAGGGAAGTCCTGAAGAATAAATGAATTATTGACAGTCATATTAACTATATCGAAACGGAAAAGACCGTCACCGGTCTTTTTTTTACTGTCCATTCAGAAATGCCAAGCAGCTTTAGAAAAATACATATGAAGTATTGACGATCTCATGCAATTGAATTAGGTAGTAATGCAATTTTTTCTAATAAAAACTGTTTCCTTGTAATATTCACATTTATTTTCACTTTCTTCATCGAATCTCCACTAGTTCTGTCATTGGTAAAGGGTTTCAATAGTAAAAAGCGAATGATAAAGGACTAGAGTACGGGGAGGTATATGGGATGGTAAATGGAACGTTGAAAACGAAGGACATTGCCAATGAGCTGCAAATTGCACCTGCCACCGTTTTAAACTGGGCAAAAAAGTACAAAGTACCCCACACAAAAAATCAACAGGGACATTTCTGCTTCAGCATGGAAAGCTTCGAGTATTTTAAACAGCTGTCCGGTTCTCAAAAAGAGGATATACTTGAAGAAAGGGAGAATGCTGCAAGTAATGAGGTAATATACAGGCTTGAGCAGCTGGAGGAAAATTTAAAAATGCTCGAAAGAATGATTTCAAATAAAGCAGATGAAATTGTTTCTTTTCAAGTGTTTGAGCACCGCAGTGATCTCGAACAACTGCAGCTTCGCCTTGATTCGATAGAAAAATCTTTAGAAGAACAAAAAAACACATCGCTGCTGGCGGAACAAGCTGAAAAAATAGAAAAAAAACCGAGACGGCTGCTTGCTAATATCTTTTCTATTTGAATGAATCTCTCACTGTTGCTAAGATAAAGAAAGCAGGAGGGATTTTATGAAATGGCAGAAATTCAATGATTTATCCGATCAATTAAGGGTATATAATAATCAGGCGCTGAATTATTACCGTGAGAATATACAGGAAAAAGGGGAGGCTGTTGATTTTGAAACGGTGGTAAAGCCATTTGCCGATGAAGTGAAAAATACGGCAGATCAATGGCTTCCGCTTGCAAAAGAGTGGGTGCTCGAAGAAAAGCCTCCCTATTTTTATTTAAAGCAGCTTGAAGACACACATGAGAACCTGCTCATTTCCTCTGTATTAGCGTTTCAGCTGGATACAAAGGAAAAAAGATTCAGAGAAATGATTCAATCAATAGATTATATATTATCTGGAATAAAGAATTCTTTGGCAGAACAATAATTGTCATAGCAGAGGAGGCTGCCACCAGTGCATTCAATAGTTACCGCGGATTGGACAGAAAAGCAGTTACAAAATGAAACGACGAGAATAGTTGACTGCCGGTTTGAATTACAGGATCCTAAAGCTGGAATAGCGGCATATGAAAAGAAGCACATCACCGGGGCGGTTCACTTTGATCTTGAAGAGGATCTGGCTGCTCCTGCAGAAGAATATGGAGGCCGCCATCCTCTTCCGGATCTGGACATTCTCGTCAAGAAATTGTCTGCAGCCGGTATTGATCAAGAGACGACAGTAATTGCTTATGATGATCAGGGTGGGGCGATGGCAGCACGATTTTGGTGGCTGCTTCGTTATTTAGGGCACCAGCAGGTTCATGTTCTCGGGCAGCCTTTTTCCTTATGGGAGAAAGAGGGAAGGCCTGTCGATACAGAGACCCCTGACTTTGCAGAAAAGTTTTTTATCGCAGATATGGAACCGAATATGCTTGCACACATTGAGGAAGTGAAGCTGTCTCTGCATGATGATGAGACGATTCTTATCGATGCGAGGGATGAAAAAAGGTTCAAAGGCATTGAAGACAACGTGGATCCGGTAGCTGGCCATATACCTGGTGCAAAGCATTATTTCTGGAGAAACGTGATTAATGATAAGGGAGAATGGAAAAGTAAAAGTGAACTGCAGAAGCTGTTTGCACCATTACAAAATGAGTCAGTCATCTCTTATTGCGGCTCTGGAGTTACGGCTGCGGTCAACATCCTTGCGATGAGTGAGGCTGGATATGATATGCCGAGACTTTACGCAGGAAGCTGGAGCGACTGGGTTTCTTATCGGGACCTGCCGGTAGAAAAGAGTGAAGAGTAAAAGCCAGCAAAGCGGATGCACCGTGTTGCTGGCTTTTACTCTTCAGGCTTTGTACAGAGTGAATTTAACTACTGAATAAAAGTGTAATAATTTACAAAACTGCTGCCGGGACTGGCAATTAGAAGAAGCGCCAGCCTCCAGCGAAAGGCTTATCAAAATTAAATCACCGGGAGAATGATTCCATCATAACTCCAGGAGCACTGCCAGCCGCGATGAAGACCAGAGGTAAGTAGAAAAGCCAATAGCCTTTAGAATCGTCCTGATTTAAAGATGGCATAGAGCAGCCATACAAACATTACAAATGAAATAAGAAAACTGATTTCAATGACGGGCAGCTGAACAAGCGGAGAAGAATTGTCCCCAAAAGTAGAGCCGACTATTAAACCAACCATAATAATACTAAATGCCAGCAAAATAATACTAAAGGATAAACGGTTGCTGATCCGGTCAAGCTTGTTTAAAAAAATATCAATTTTTGGAATTTTAATTTCCACGCCGACATGACTGTTATTTAATTTTTCCAGAGCATCCCGGAGTTCTCTTGGGATATCCAGAAAATATTCTTTCTGTTTTTTTCCTTCCTCAATCCATTCATCCAACTGATTCTTCGGGTTCAATTTTTCCCGGATCAATTTTTTTCCGTATGGTTCTGCTACATCGATAATGCTGAGCTCAGGATCCAGCTCTTCGACTACACTTTCGAGAGTTATTATTGCCTTGGCAAGCATTGTGTACTCTTTATATATGGAAATATCATAGCGGTGGGCTGTAGAAAAAATATCATTGATTGCTTCACCGATGCGGACTTCATTGAATGGTTTGTCATAATATTTTAGAAGTAAATACTCAACATCCTCAGAAAATTGATCTTCATCTATATCCTCTGGAAAATCTGCCATCTCATATATTGCTTCCGCGACTTCCTTTGGTTTTTTTCGAGTCATAGCAATAATATAATTAATGAATTGTTTTCTCATTGATTTATTCAGCCTGCCAATTTGTCCAAAGTCAACGAGAGCGGCAGTTTCGCTGTCAATAAAAATAATATTTCCAGGATGAGGATCACTGTGAAAAAAACCGTCAACCAGCACCTGGTGCAAAAACGTATCTGCAAGGGTTCTGCCTAGCAGCTTTTTATTATAACCAGATTTTTTTCCCTCTACCACCGCCAGCTTAGAGCCGGTTATAAACTCCATCGTCAGAACACGCCTGCTCGAGTAATCTTCATAAACTTCAGGTATGATTAAGTGAGGAAAAGCTTCCATATGTTTTTTCATTTTTTCCATATTCCTTGCTTCCACGTAATAATCTATTTCGTCCCGCAATGCTTCTCCATATTCCTCAATAATATCCTGCAGCCGGTAGTATCTTGCCCATTGGAAACGCTGAGACATCAATCTGGCAAGATCTCTTAGAATTTCTATATCTTTTTCAAGTATTTCTTTTATATGCGGGCGCAGCACTTTGACAGCCACCTCACGGCCATCCAGTAACCTGCCCTGATGAACCTGCCCGATGGAAGCAGCAGCGATCGGTTCCTCTGATATGTATGAAAATATCTTGCCCAGCTCATCATGCATATCATTTTCTATTAATTTCTTGGCCTGTTGAAAAGGAAATGGAGGAACTTCATCTTGAAGTTTCTCCAATTCTTCAATCACAGAGGGTGGAAAAATATCCCTTCTTGTACTGATAAGCTGACCAAGCTTAATAAATGTTGGACCAAGATCCTCAATAACGAGTCTGATTCTTGTTGCTATTGATTGAGAATGGAATTCATTAGGGCTGGAAGTGAGTCGTTTTGGCAAAGAGAGGATGTGGAATAGTCCTACCTCCTGCAAAATATAACCAAATCCGTGCCGGGCAAGTGTCGCTGCAATTTTCCTATAGCGGTTAGCGTGTTTAATGCTTCTAGAAAGTGCCATACTTGATTTCCTTTCACAATCAATGTCTGCAATTATGAGTGATTATTGTCTTCACGGCTGAGATGATCTAGCTTTTGTTCAATAGCCTGCAGCCTTTCTTCGATACGTTCGATATCTTTATCTGTTGCAAGCCCCATATCTTTAAAAGTGTCCTGCATTTTATTTTTCGCCTGACCGGACCAATTCTCTTCTTTTTGCTTTCCCTTTTGGATAAGCTCTTCTTTCCACTGCTCAGCTTCTGCCGGTGTAATTTTCCCTTTGGAGACAAGCTCATCTAAGTAATGCTGAACCCGTTCTTTTCCATAAGATGCAGCTCCAAGACCTAACAAAAATCCTCTTTTTAACATGTCATTCATTTACATATCCCCCTTTTTAAACTGATTACATTGAATACCTATAACTCATTTCCTGTAAACAGAAGGAATAAAACATGAAAAGCCTATGAAAAAGAGGCTTCCTGTGTGTTGTAGTGACGAACCAGGCCAGCCTCATTTCCTGCTTGTAAAACGAGCAGAAACAAATTATCCATTATCTCGTATCATTAAATAAACAAAACCAATTAATGTAAGAACTGATATTATTGTCACCACAGTAATAAACATTGGTTCTGCATCCTGCCATGCATTAACAGAGGCAAATGTATTCGCCGGAAAAACAAGCAGTGCAGCGGCAGTTAATATGACAGCCATCCATTTGTTCATCGAAAAGCCTCCTTTTTTTATGTTTAGTATGTACCTTACTTGAGTTGAAAATAAAAAACTAGAATCAGAAGGGAACAATTATTATTATAGAGCTTCCCTACCTTAGAATCAATTACCTGTTTGTGATAAGGCTAAAACTATATAAGGTTCCTACTTTGCGGCTCAATAAAAAGTGTTATAATAGGAACGACTTTGCACAATTGGATTTGTACACAGAAAGGATAGTGCGCAGATGGGCAGGATTCACATTGAAGATATCATTATTGCAAATCAAACCTTGAAAGACGTAGTTACACATACACCTCTTCAAAGAAACCAGGTCCTCTCAGAGCGGTATCAGGCAAATATTTATCTTAAAAGAGAAGATCTGCAGGTAGTCCGCTCTTTTAAAATACGCGGGGCATATCATCTTATGAAAAGTCTTCCGGCAGAACGAATGGAAAATGGGGTTGTCTGTGCAAGTGCAGGAAATCACGCCCAGGGAGTAGCTTACTCATGTAAGGCACTGAGAGTAAACGGAAGAATTTTTATGCCTACTACTACTCCAAGGCAGAAAGTCGATCAGGTGAAGCTGTTTGGTAAAGAATTCGTAGAGGTTGTTTTGACAGGGGATACGTTTGACGATTCGTTTGCAGAAGCGATTGCATTCTGTGAGGCACATGAAATGGCATTTATCCATCCTTTTAACAATGAAAAAATTATTGCAGGCCAGGGCACCGCTGGTATGGAAATAATGAATGATATCGAAGAACCGATTGATTACTTATTTTGTTCTATCGGTGGCGGAGGTTTAATTTCCGGAATAGGAACCTATATTAAATCTATCTCTCCAATGACAAAGATTATCGGAATTGAACCAGCCGGAGCTCCGGGAATGAAAGAATCACTGGAAAAAAATAAAGTAGTGGAGCTTGAAAATATTGATAAGTTTGTTGATGGTGCAGCTGTAAAACGGATTGGGGATATCCCGTTTGAAGTGTGCAGGGAAGTTCTTGATGATGTTATGCTGGTTCCGGAAGGGAAAATCTGCACAACCATTTTAGAGCTCTATAATGAAAACGCCATTGTAGCGGAGCCGGCCGGTGCAATGCCTATATCAGCGCTTGATTTTTATAAAGAGGATATAAAAGGAAAAACGATTGTATGTGTAGTAAGCGGCGGTAATAATGATATTGGGCGGATGGAAGAAATGCGTGAAAAATCACTTCGATACGAAGGGCTCCAGCATTACTTTATTATTGATTTTCCACAGAGAGCCGGAGCGCTGCGTGAATTTCTGGATGAAGTACTCGGCAAAGACGATGATATATCTCGTTTTGAATATACGAAAAAGAACAATAAACCAATAGGACCCGCGCTTGTTGGGCTTGAATTAAAGCACGCTGAGGATTATGATCCATTGATTGAGCGATTAAATATAAAAGGGTTTCGCTATCATGAAATTAATAAAGAAGAAAGCCTTTATAATTTTCTAATCTGAAGCTTTCTGAAACAACCTTCCGTTTACAGGGGAGGTTGTTTCTCAATGGAGGGGTAGTTAATGATTGTAGTTGACCGGGGCAAATATTTTGAATGCATTCCCCAGCATGAACACGCCCGTATTTCTTATGAAGCCGCCAAACGATGGGCAGATGTGGATATGACGAGAGAAAAAAGCTGGAATTATGTAAAACTGGCCGTAAGGGAGCATGACTGCGCATGGGTTATCCTTGACGCGTACCCGGACTATCATAATGAAAAAAACGCACCTTATTCTTTTATAGATTATCCACTTGAAAAAAAGCTGAATGCATATCGAGAGGGCATTGCGTACGTCTGCTGCCTTCATCCATACAGCGGGCTTCTTTGCAGCCTGCATTACAGCAGTTTTTTCCGAGGTTCCTCAGATGATAGGGGAAAGAGTTTCCGGCAAGAAGAAATTAAACGTCAGAAGGACATTAGAAACAGGGTAGATACGCAGCATGAAGACGAGCATTTGTTAATTCTTCAATTTTGTGACGATCTTTCACTATATGCCTGTTTAAATAAACCAGGCGCAATGAAGGAAGAAGAAATAACTTGGTTTCGAAGCGGCTTTCGTCAGACCTTTTCATTTTTAAAAAATCAAACGATTAAAGCAGCCTTTTCATCAGAAAATTGTATCCAATGGAATCCGTTTCCTTTCACGGAACCTTTTCAGATTGTGATTCGAGGAAGTGCTGTCGACAAAAAGAAGATCGAGACTATAGGCTGGAATCGGGCGTATAAAAGCTCAAAACCGATGGAGAGAAACTTTCGTTTTGTCTCAAACTAAAAAGGGAAAGAACTATAAACGAACAGATGATTGAGGAGGATTGGCACATGACATTATTAAAGGAAAAGAAGATTATCGCGTTAGTGGAAGATGATTTTGAAGATCTTGAATTATGGGTGCCGGTTATGCGTCTGCGCGAAGAAGGGGCTGAAGTTGTACTAGCCGGAAAAGAAAAAGGGGGAGTGTACAAAGGAAAATATGGTGTTCCAGCTGAGGCTCAAACTGATTTTGCTTCCATTGACCCTGAACAATATGATGGAATACTGGTCCCGGGTGGATGGGCACCCGATAAACTGAGAAGGTATGAAGAAGTTATTCATTTGACACGTCATATGAATGAGCGGAAAAAAATAATTGGCCAGATCTGCCATGCGGGCTGGGTGCTGATTTCTGCAGATATTTTAGAAGGAATTAATGTAACAAGCACACCCGGGATAAAGGATGATATGACCAATGCTGGAGCAGTCTGGAGTAATGAAGAGGTGGTAACTGATGGACATATTATTTCCAGCCGCCGTCCGCCGGATCTCCCGGCTTATGGCAGAGCTTTAGTACAGGCCTTTTCAAACATGCAAGATTAGGAGGACAACAATGTGAGCGAGATAAAAAGAGAGCTGCAGGAATTTGCACAATCTGCAACAGAATTGAAGGCAGCCTGGAACAGGCTTCCGGAGATGCAGAAGAAACAGTATATGAAGAAGTATCCATTTAATGAAGATCTGTCAAAGGTCGTAGAAGATATAGCTGCCTGGAATGATGAGATGAGACATTTATAAGAGTATTACATTTCCCGGTGAGCCTTGTATGCCGGGATTTAATTATTACAAAAGTCAGGTGGTTCTATTGGAAGAAATTACATCAGAGAGCTGGTCAAACAAAGTATTACAGGAGCCTGCGGCAGCTTGCTTTATATATTCTCCATTGTGCGGGACTTGCGGCCTTGCTGAAAGAATGCTGCTTCCAATGGAGATTCTTTACAGTGATATTAGTTATTATAAATTAAATATCAATTATATACCTGAATTGATAAAATCAGAAAAAATTACTTCAGTACCGTGTTTAAAGCTGTTCTCCTATGGAGAAGTAAAACGGACAATCTATGCATTTACTTCAGTGCCCCTGCTCTCAGAAGAAATAGAACGATTTTACAAATTAATTAATTAATAAACAAAAAGGAGTAATTCGTGTGAACGCCCCGGATTTTACACTCAAAGAGATAGAAAGCGGCAAGGAATGGCCTTTAGCGGCTTTTAAGGGAAAACCGCTTATGATAACCTTTTGGACATCCTGGTGCCCTGATTCCGCAGTGGATCTGCAACAAAAAAATACTTTTTATAACAGCCTGGACGAAGCCCGGCTGCAGTTTTTAACGATCAATGTAACGGGCAGGGAAGGAGCCGAACCAGCAGCAGCTAAGTTTTTAGAGGAAAATGATTATAAGTTTCCAGTGCTGCAGGATGATGGAACAAAGGTTTATGATGCCTACCAGTGCATGGGAGTGCCGACCACCTTTCTCATCGATGAAAATCTTCAGATAGCAGAACGGTACAATGACCGTGCTAGGTTTATTGATATTATGAATGGAGTCCAGAAGCTGATTTCTTAATAAATCAGGGAGAAATAATTATTCTCCCCGTTATTCAGGTCTCTTTCCATTTTGGATGATATGTTTCATTAACTCTCTATTCGGATAATCATTTGCTTCATATTGTTTTATTACCCTGTCTTTATCATAATCGACCCGCTCGATACTTGCTTCAAATTTAGGTCCGTCGATATCAAGCAAAACATAGGAAGGTCGTGGATTTCCATCAAATGGAAGGCCGACGCTTCCCGTATTTATAATAGTCTTCGAGCCGATTTTTTTAATAAAAGGGGTATGAATATGGGCATAGACATAAATATTCGCATCCGCAGCTGTTGTTAATTTCATTTCCATTTCCTGCTCCAATGTATTTGCTGCTACAACCTCGAATAGATTATCAGGCACTGCGTGAAAGGCATGCATGGATAAATAATCATTCAATTTATCATGAAAAAAAACGGGCAGCTGGTCTAGATAAATTAGGTCATCTTCGGTCAGCCGTTCTAGTGCCCAATCTCTTTCCTGGTTCATGATAGCAAGTGCGGGATCGGGAACCTCGTCTTTTCTTACACCTCGAACAATCCACTCATCAGCGTTTCCTTTTAATACCTTGGCTGGGAGAGAACGGACCGTTTCAAGCGAGTTCTTTGGATCTGGGCCTCTGTAGCAAATATCACCTAATATGTACATCGTGTGGATCTGTTTGGCTTTCAAATCATTAAGGACAGCTTTTAACGCCCTGGCGTTACCATGTATATCAGATAAAAGTGCAATTTTCATATTTTACCTCCATTCATAAAAGGAAATTATCTCCTTTATCAAAGCTGCAGTTATATTCTATCATATTATGCGGAATGCTTGGGTTGGAAGGAGCAGAATCAATTGTGTTACAATCATCACTATAGTAACGCGGCCGTTATAACAGGCGAGGAAAGGAGTCTTATTATCCATGAAAATAATATCAATTGAGCCAACACCAAGCCCAAATACAATGAAACTAATATTAAATGAATCCCTTCCTTCCGGAAAAAGTAACAATTATACAGAAAAAAATAAAGCTGATGCTCCTGAATTATTACAAGGAGTACTCGCGGTTGAAGGAATAAAAGGAATTTATCACGTAGCAGACTTTATGGCAGTAGAACGCAGCTCAAAAGCTGATTGGGAGGTGCTGCTCCCTCAGGTCCGGGCGGTCTTCGGTGAAAAAACCGAGCAGACGCAGAACTCGGCTGAGCCTGCTGAAGCATTTGGGGAAGTAACAGTACAGCTTCAGACTTTTAAAGGAATTCCTATGCAAGTCAAGATGCTTCAAGGTGATGAAGAAAAGAGGCAGGGTCTGCCGGAGCGTTTTCAGACAGCAGCCTTTGCAGCTCAAAATGAAAACGAAAATGTGGTTATGGAGAGAAAGTGGGAGGATTTTGGCAGCCGTTATGGGAATGATCTGGACTCGATTGGGCCTGAAGTTGCAGAAGAAGTTGCAGCTGCTTATCCTCAGGAAAGATTAAATGCGCTTGTTCAGCTTTCACGTTCAGGGGAATCTTCAGTACGCCAGCAGGAAAGGTTTATAAAAGTAACTCCCGAAATGCTCGATGAACCTGACTGGAAAAAACGATATGCCGCCCTTGATAAGATGGATCCTGCTGAAGAGGATCTTGCTGTACTTGAAAAAGCGCTTCATGATGAAAAACCAGCTATCCGCAGACTTGCCGTCGTATATATAGGAATGATTGAAAAACCTTCTATCCTTCCACTATTAAGGCAGGCGATGCAGGATAAATCAGTGACCGTCCGCCGTACAGCTGGAGACTGTTTTTCGGATTTGGGGGATAAAGCGGGTATTCCGGCTATGATAGAAGCACTTGAAGATTCAAATAAATTAGTACGCTGGAGAGCAGCAATGTTTCTTTATGAAGTAGGAGATGAAACTGCTATTCCGGCATTACGGGCGGCTGAGAATGATCCAGAATTTGAAGTTGCTCTCCAGGTGAAAATGGCACTTGAAAGAATTGAAGGCGGAGAAGAAGCGAAGGGTTCGGTCTGGAAGCAAATGACAGAAAAAATGGCCGAGGATCGAAAATAGAAGCTTACGTTTAGCCGTCCTTTCAAGGGACGGCTATTCTAAAAAAGGAGGCAGTTATGTGATGACAAATTCACAAATCAAAAATTATTTAGAAGAAAATCAAATGGATGAAGTTCTGGAAATTATAAAAGAAGCAGAAGCTGGTGAGCTGGAAGAGCTGGAATTGGTGGAATCATTGGGACTGCTTCAAGATAAGAAATTAAATGAAGAAGTTTTACAGCTTTTACAATCAGAAGGAGTAAATATAATATATATATCTGCAGAAGAGTGATGAAGAGACCGGTACAAACCACACAAAAGAAAAGTTAGGCATGTCGACAGGAAATAGTGAAAGCCATAGCTTTTCTTATAATTCCCTCCTTTAAGGTTAATCATTCTAAAGTGCAGACAAGTTTGCGAAGGGATCGACCGCTCATCGTGGAATCAACAAAGGTAAAACGGTGTTTATAGTCTTTTCCTTCGTTTATTGACGAACGGAAGGAAAAATACTGTCATGACAATGGACGGAACGCTGTTCACCCCATCCGTATGTTCAAATACCTTCTCCTTAAAACCATCTATACGTTGTCTGACGTGGATCTCGTGGAACGTGCTCAGGTCGACATGTCCTTCAAATATTTCCTCGAAATGGTTCCAGAAGTGCGAAGGCGATTTTTACAGCTAATGTGAAACGAATCGTATATAAAAAATAAAAAAGGCAACAGAGTCTAGCGAATAGACCTGTTTACCTTTTGGGGAGGAAAGAAAGCAAAGCTGCTGGCTTTTTTAAGACTCATGTCCTTTACTGTATATATTTGTGTAGGAGGAAATACTTCTTTCTCCTTCATCCGTAGTAAATTCAAACCGGTCAAACACGAAGTCCTGATTATCCTGCTTCAATTCCCGTTCATAGTGATGCTGGACCATCAATGTCTTGTAATTATTCTGAAACGAGATAAAATTCACCCCTTGAAAGGAGGCGATCCCGTCAGAATGCAGGAGCTGCTGAAGTAGATGATTATGACATTGATCGAGCTGGTCGAGTGTGAACCCCAGCGAATGTATGCCATGTAAAAGGCTTTTTTGAGAAGGATCTTCGAGTTCATTTAATAAAATATGAAATGGCTGAAACTGCTGCTTATGAATTCGAACCCATTCAAATTCTTTTAGCTGGACTTCTTTCCCGTTCAGATCCTCAAACGTAAAACCAGTCAGATGAGTCACCTCTATCCAGGATTTACCCGGCTTAGAGATTTCAAATTCAAATGGACATTCCTCTAAATCTAAAACGTCTCCATTCACCGGCTCATGCAAAAAAGGTCTGCCTTTCTCTTTTTTCAGCTGGTAATACACGTAATCCTCTTTTACAGAAACGACATTTTTCTGAAGGTCAAAAGGATTGTCCATTTCTCCAAAGCGACTGCCTAATGTCGCCCAGGATTTTGCGGTGGCCTGGATGGCCGCGCCTTTATCATATAATTTCTGCAATTTTTTATTTATAGCTTGGACGACCGTTTCAGCGTATGTTAATGAAGACGCGCCGGCTGTATAAGCTTGAATTTTTGATCCAGGCACCGTCATATAGGCAGGTGTTTTTTTTCCTGGCAGACTATCCACTTCCTGCAGGATCGGGAGTTCAATCACTCCTTTTATCTTCACCTTTCCGGCCCACATTTTTTTTGGAGGAGCTGCAATGTCTAGAAGCTCTCCATAATATACACCCTTTTCACCCTTATCAATAAGGACTGTTTTGCCTTTTAATTTCATAGCCTCTGTTCTATTCATGAAAACCCTCTCTTTTGTTTACGTAATACGAAGTAAATACTATTATACGAAAAAATGCAGCGGTAGAGCAAGAAGACAAAATCGTTTACTTGGAAGAGGAGTGCTTCTTTAAATAATCTATTATCCCCATGGAGGACACTTCCATATCAAGTTTAATAATCCTGCGTAAAGGGTCTTCTTCCGGTACAGCTTCCAACTGCTTTTCCCTCAGAACACGGTTCTCTAATATCTCTGCTAACTGAAGGTAGTCGCCGTTTTGTTGAAAAATCCGGCGGCCCTCTTCCAAAAACACTGCAAGCCAATGCTGTAGTTGTTTTTTTAATTCTATGACATTTGTTGTTTCTCCATAGTGACCGAAATAAACATATGAAGGCTCGAGCTTCTCTATACGGCGAAGAGAATCCAGCATTTGATCCGGGTTAAATTGATTAGGAGATGTGGATGGAAGGTACAGCTCCTTATTCCAGGCAGCTGCATCTGCGTATTGTATGCCGATTGTATCACCACTGAAGATGCCTCTGCTTTCAGAATCAAAAATACTGTGATGGTGATTGGCGTGTCCCGGCGTATCTATAAAAGTAAGAGTTCTTCCGGAAGAAAGAGTCAGTACGGATTCATCTTCCTGTATAGTTATTTTGTTTTCAGGTATAGGAATAATTGGTTCAAATAGTTTGTCAAACTTATCTCCATACACAGCTTTTGCGCCCTGAATTAAACGCTGTGGATCGTTAAGGTGTCTGGCTGCTTTTGGATGAGCATGGACACTGGCATTAGGGCAGTCCTTTAGAAACAATCCAGCACCGCCTGCATGGTCAAGGTGAATATGGGTAACGATAATATGCTTGACTTCTTCTGTTCTTCTATTTAAATGGTCCAGACTTTTTTTTATTCTGGCTGCAGAAGGACTGGGGCCAGTTTCTACAATGGTGAGGTCCTGCTCGTTAATAATATATGTACCGGTACGATTCGCAAGTTCAAGATCAAAGCCGTCTGAAATCCAAATATTATGATGTAAATATGTCGGTTTTTTCCACTGCATGAAAAATTCCTCCTTTGAAATCGCTGTCTTTTCAAATTAAAAAAAGGGGCGGTGCCCCTATAGTAATTTATTTTTTCGTTTTCCTGAATAACGTTTTTCATTCAGCTGCAGCAGCTGTTCCATTTTTTCAAGCTTTGTGTGTTCGGCAGCTTCTCTTGTCGCTCTCACACTTATTTCCATTTTAGTTAATGCTTCATATACATGCTCTGTTTGTGTCTTCTGCTGTTCCTCCGCGAGAGATAAATACGTATTTATAAGCGAGGGAATGTCGTTATTGAGCATTCTTTTTACAGTGTATCTTTCTTCAACATCAAGAAGGTCATAAAGGAGACCGAGACGATGGGTTTCTTCAAGCAGCCGATTCAGCCGGTTCTCCAGAAGACTTCCTATCTGTTTCCACTCATTATTTAGCTGGTAATTTATATTTTTCATATAGTTAAAAGGTTCTTCCGATGACTGCACCAGGTCTTTATCTTCCTGCCGTGCCGGAGCAGTGGGCGAGGTTTCGGCAATTTCTGGCCTGCGATTGATTAAACTGCCTATCAGCACTTCGTCGAGCATTTCCAGCTTATAAAAGACATTCTGAAAATAGGTGGACTTCTGGATGCTCCTCACAAACGTCTGGCCATTTTTTATATATTGAACGGTAGCTTCCTTTATCCTGTGGGAACGGTTCTTAGGCTGATATGCTTTGCGGACATAATCTATTGTAATTCTCTTTTTTATTGCTGCTTCTGATTGAGGGGTTTCAAAACAGAGAAGCTTCATTCGTTTTTGATTTATTTTTAATCGAAAATGGAATGTTTTGCCATTTTTCTTAAAGGTTTGTGCAGATTTTACCTGTTTGCCGTATTCAATTAAACGGTCAAGTGCAGTTTCCATTTCTTTAATGATGACCAGTCCATGGGCATCGGAAAAAATATGATCATCTACAGGTCGTAAATGATCCGGCAAAAATTTTTCAATCCAGGGATGTGACATCCAGTCTTTAGCCAATCGTACCACCTTCTACCTGTAGGTTTACTAGTTATTCCAACAGCTTTGTTTTCATTTGTTTATTTAGTTCATCAAGCTCCGAAATAAATTTTTTGCCGGAGTGGACAATGCGTTCATTTGACTGCTCCGTCATTTGAATAGCAGCATAAACATCTTCATAAGCTTTTCTGAATGTTTCAATTGCTACTGCAGGTTCTTCTAATGTTTTTAAAGTATCTTCCGTGTTGCTTTTTAGCATTTGAGCATTGGTAAGAATCATATTCTCGGTTGCTTCGTTGACATTTTGTACGGCATTAATTACTTTGCGCTGGTTACCTAGAGCGAGCTGTATAGAAGCAGTCACTGTGATAATGTTTTTTGTCATCGTAATAGCATTAAAGATTGCTTCTTCAAGTTTTTCATTGTTATCAAGAATTAGATCGACAGAGGCAGAGGACTGCTGAAGAACCATGACAGCCTGAGTCATATTCTTTATCCTTGAGATTACTTTTTGCTGGCCTTTTTGAAGGTCGGCTGGATTATCCCGCCATTCCTCCTTCGTCATTTCCGCTTCAAGCATCTCATTTAAGGTTTTTCCTGTCTCGATCTGCTGCTCGAGGTCGGTTATGCGGTTTCTCGCTGTTACTTTAAGCTGTTCGAGCATAACGTTATCTTCCTGTAGTTTATCCCTGCCGGCAAGCAGTCCTTCTATAACATTTTCAACCTGTGCTTCAACCGTTTCGTATTTTCTTGCGTACTGCTCTACGGGACTTCGGCGAAGAATCCGGTTTAAAGCTTTTTGCATTTTATTTTCCTTTAAATAATCAGGCTCGAGCTCCCCGACCATCTGCTTTAGTTCGTGAAGTTTATCGGGAAGCTCATTATCTTTTTGATTCATCATTTCGCGGACTGGTCTTTTCAGTGCTTCAAGAGAGTCGCCGGCCTGCTTTTGCTCTGTTTCGCCCAGTCCCCCGAGAGCTGAGATGAGATCTTCATTGTTATTAGCGCTCTTAAAACGTTCTAAAAACTTTTCCGCTTCTGATTTTGCTTTTTCATGATTTTGATCTGCGCGGCTGATTTCATTTTCTTCCGGCATCATATAACCCTCCATTATTCAAGCTCATTAGAAAGACTGACGCTCTGCCATTTGCTATACTTATATTATAGCATTTATTGACATGTGTCGTCTTAAAACTCTTTCTTTCGTAATATTAATTAGATACGATAATACAAGTATTCTCGTTTCAATAATTGCGTGGTTTTTGTAAGCCAACTTTCACCAGGAGGAGACAGTGGGATGTTTAATAAATATTATACAATTGATGAAGCAAATGTCATTCTTCCGGATATTAGAGAAGAGCTCGTCTACTTACAGAACTTGCAGCATGAGCTCCACATGACGTGCCGTTGTTTGAACCCACTTAAACGTAAGAAACTTGAAGAAGAGTATAAAAATAAAGAAGATATTTTTCTGCTTGAAGCTGCTGTTGATTTTCTTGAAATCCAGGAATTTCAATTAATACGCCAATGGGAGAAAAGCGGAATATACATTAGAAACATTGATGATGGATATGTAGATTTCCCTGCTGTTATCGATGGCTCCTCGGTTCTGTTGTGCTGGAGGCAGGGGGAAGAGTTTATTTCTTATTACCATAATGTGTTTGACTCATATTCAAAGAGAAAGAGGATTGCATCTGCAAACGAGAAAACGGAGGAAGACGAGTAATGTGCCTGATTGTTTTAGGAGTCCAGGCGCATCCATCTTTTCCTATTATAGTTGTTTCAAACCGGGATGAATTTTACGAACGACCAACAGAGCGTCTGCATAGATGGAGTAATTCACCGGTTATGGCCGGAAGAGACTTGAAAAAAGGCGGAACGTGGATGGGTGCTTCCATTTATGGAGATTTTGCAGCTGTAACAAATATCAGAAATCCAGATGAAAAAACGGCACTTTGGTCGCGTGGGGCTCTCGTCAAAGATTTTCTGGAGGACAGCTGCAAGAACTACTTTTTTAAAGAAGCAGAGGCTGACAGAGAGAAATATGGTGGTTTTAATTTAATTGCCGGTGAGGGAGAGAAGCTCTATTATTTAACAAATCAGGATAATGAAACCAGAAAGCTTCTGGGGCCGGGGGTTTACGGTTTGAGTAATGCACGGCTCGATACCCCCTGGCCAAAGGTAAAAAAAGCAAAACAGAGATTTAAGAGGGTGCTGAGCGGCATGGGTGCCGATCTTCTTATCGATGACCTTTTTGATGTTTTATCTGACAAAACAGAGGCAGCAGAAGAGCTGCTTCCGGTTACAGGGGTGAGCCTTGAGTTGGAAAAGGCTCTTTCTCCTATGTTCATAAATTTTGAAGGGTATGGCACGAGAGTCCAGACCATCTACGCATTGAATAAACACGGAGAAGCTGTGCTGATTGAAAGGTCATTTACCGTGGATGCTGTGCCTGAAGGGGACATACAATTGAAATGGGATATATAATATTTATTCATTTTCCCACATTTTTATAAATATTCTATTTTTGTCTGTTTTTTAAAAATTGTTATAGATATCGTACAGAAAGCGCTTTCAGACTAGAATTCGTTTGTGAAATAATTTGCCGAAACTTCAGATAAATGATATGCTCTTGTATATTAAATTAAAAAAGTGTACTTATTATAATAGTCTACACAGAACGAGAGAGGTGGAGAGGGCATGACGAATTTTTATCATGCACGGAAAGAAGGCCTGTACGATTCCGAATTCGAACACGACAATTGCGGGATCGGTTTTCTGGCAAACATTAAGGGTAAGAAATCACACGACATTGTGAAGAAAGCCCTTCAAATTCTGGTGAATCTCGAGCACCGTGGGGGGCAGGGTGATGAACCCAACACCGGTGATGGAGCCGGTATGCTTCTGCAGATACCTCACCGCTTCTTTAAAGAAATAGAAAAAGAACTCGGTTTTACGCTGCCTGCTGAAGGAGCGTATGGGGTAGGCATGGTCTTTTTGCCTGTTGATGATTCCAGAAGAAATAAAGCAATAAATGAAATAAATTCAATAGTTAAAGAGGAGAATCAAGAAGTACTTGGCTGGAGAGAAGTGCCTGTTGATGACAGTATGATAGGAAACGCAGCGTACAAAGCAAAACCTTCCGTACATCAGGTTTTTATTGGAAGAGCTGCTGGTATTAAATCAAGGGAAAGCTTTGAGAGAAAGCTCTATGTTATTCGTAAACGGCTTGAACATGAAGCAGGAAGCGAACTTGAGCCGGAGGATGCTTTTTATTTTGCCAGCTTTTCATCCAGGACGATTGTGTATAAAGGAATGCTGACGACAGAACAGGTTTCTCAATTTTACAGGGATGTTAATCACCCGTTGTTTGAAACGGCTGTAGCATTAGTACACTCAAGATTCTCAACGAATACTTTTCCAAGCTGGGAACGTGCACATCCAAACCGTTATTTAATCCATAATGGGGAAATTAATACCATTAAAGGGAATGTGAACTGGATGCACGCCCGTGAAGCTGTTTTCCGTTCAGAATTGTTCGATAAAGACCTGGATAAAGTCCATCCCGTAATTGATCACCTTGGAAGCGACTCGGCCATGTTTGATAATGCATTTGAATTTCTGACGCTTGCAGGACGTCCGATGCCTCATGCGGCAATGATGATGATTCCTGAACCTTGGCAGAATGATAAATTAATAAGCGAAGAAAAAAAGGCGTTTTACCAGTTTCATAGTACGTTGATGGAACCATGGGACGGCCCCACAGCGATCGCTTATACGGACGGTAAAACAGTAGGCGCCTGTCTGGACAGAAATGGACTTCGTCCTGCGCGTTACTATGTTACGAAAGATGACCACATTTTGATGTCGTCTGAGGTAGGCGTTCTCGATATAGATCCAGAGGATGTACTCTTCAAAGAGCGTCTGCACCCGGGACATATGCTGCTTGTAGATATGGAAGAGGGACGAATTGTTCCTGATGAGGAAATTAAACATGCTATCGCCACTGAAAAACCTTATAAAGAATGGGTTGATCAGTATCTAACTGATTTAGAGGATGTAAGGGAAAGCCCGGATGTTTACGATACAGATTTTGAAGAACTGGAAACAAAACAGCTTGCTTTCGGTTATACGTTCGAAGAGCTGGAGAAAATGATCAAGCCGATGGCCGAAAGCGGTAATGATCCTGTCGGGTCAATGGGGTATGATTCCCCGGTAGCCGTATTGTCGAAAAAACCTCAGCTGCTTTATAACTATTTTAAACAGCTGTTTGCCCAGGTAACAAACCCTCCAATTGATGCGATTAGAGAAGAACTCGTCACAGCAGTCGGCACGACAATCGGAAAAGAAGGAAACCTGCTTCATCCGGAACCGGAAAGTGCCCGTCAATTGTTTATAAAGACACCGCTGGTTAATAATGAGGAAATGGCTAAACTGCGTGCCAATGAAAAAGAAGGTTTCCAGACAGTTACACTTCCCATCGTATTTAATACAGAAAATGGAGATGCCGGCTTGAAAACTGCAATGGATGAACTCTTCCGGACAGCAGATGAAGCGGTGCAGGATGGAGCCACAATTATTATATTGAGTGACAGAAATGTCAGTAGAGAATATGCTCCTATCCCTGCTCTGCTTGCGGTAGGCGGGCTGCACCATCATTTTATCCGTAATGGCATGAGAACAAAGGTAAGCATCGCAGTCGAGACAGCAGAACCCCGTGAAGTTCATCATTTTGCAGTTCTGCTCGGCTATGGCGCAGAGGTAATCAATCCATATCTCGTATTTGATTCTATTGATGGAATGATTAAGGAAGAACGCCTTGAAAATATCTCTTACGTAGAAGCTGTTCAGACTTTCATAAAAGCCTCGACAAAAGGCCTGATGAAAGTATTATCTAAAATGGGTATCTCAACGATCCAAAGCTACCGGGGAGCTCAGATCTTTGAAGCTGTAGGAATCTCAGCCAAGGTAGTTGACGAATACTTTACCTGGACTCCTTCTAGAATCGGCGGCGTAAGCCTTGAGATTATCGCAAAAGAAGTTCTGCTGCGTCACGAAAGAGCCTATAACGACCGCGAAGGCCGTGACAATACTCTCGAGCCTGGAGATGATCTGCAGTGGAGAAGAAACGGGGAGCCCCATCAATATAATCCTCATACGATTCATATGCTGCAGCATGCTGCCAGGAAAAATGATTATGAACTGTATAAGAAATATGCGAAAGCTATTAATGAACAGGAAGAAGAACAGACTACTCTCCGGGGCATGCTTGCATTTAAGTATGGACAGTCCCCGTCCATTTCAATTGATGAAGTGGAGCCTGCTTCCGAAATTGTAAAACGATTTAAGACAGGTGCGATGTCTTTTGGGTCGATTTCGGAAGAAGCACACGAGGCACTTGCAATCGCGATGAATAGGATTGGCGGACGTTCAAACACCGGCGAGGGAGGAGAAAATCCGGAGCGGTTTACTCCTGATGAAAATGGTGATTCGCGAAGAAGTGCTATTAAACAAGTAGCTTCTGGAAGGTTCGGCGTGACCAGCCATTATCTTGTGAATGCTGACGAAATTCAAATAAAGATAGCCCAGGGAGCGAAGCCTGGTGAAGGCGGGCAGCTTCCAGGGAATAAGGTTTATCCGTGGATTGCAGAGGTAAGGGGGACTACGGCAGGTGTCGGTCTCATTTCGCCTCCTCCACATCATGATATTTACTCTATTGAAGATTTAGCAGAATTGATTCATGACTTGAAGAATGCGAATCCATCAGCCAGGGTAAGCGTGAAGCTCGTATCAGGAACTGGAGTTGGAACGATCGCAGCAGGTGTAGCTAAGGGACGTGCAGACCATCTTGTAATCAGCGGATATGATGGAGGTACTGGTGCTGCAGCACGTACGAGTATCAAGCATGCAGGCCTGCCATGGGAACTCGGTCTTGCAGAAACCCATCAGACACTCGTTTTAAATAACTTGAGAGACCGTATTAAGGTAGAAACAGATGGAAAGCTGATGACCGGACGCGATGTAGCAATCGCTGCACTTCTTGGCGCAGAAGAGTTTGCATTTTCGACAGCTCCACTCGTTGTGCTCGGCTGTGTTATAATGCGTGTCTGTCATTTAGACACCTGCCCGGTAGGTGTGGCGACACAAAATCCGGAATTACGCAAGAAATTTATGGGATCGCCGGATCACGTCGTAAACTATATGCAGTTTGTGGCTGACGAATTACGTGAAGTAATGGCAGAGCTCGGGATCAAATCCTTAAACGAAATGATTGGCAGGACAGATCTGCTCGAACAAAACCCGGAAGTGAAAAATTGGAAAGCAGAAACAGTCGACTTGACAAATCTCTTGTACCGACCGAAGAAGCTTGACCAATCACGACATTTCGGCCATATTGAGCAGAATCACCAGCTCGATGAATCTCTTGACATGACCACTTTGTTAAAAGCGGCGGATAAAGCGATTGAACATGGCGAATCTGTCTTCGGTGAATTCACTATCAAAAACACCGATCGAGTGACTGGTACTATTACAGGCAGTGAGCTGACAAATAAATATGGACTTAACGGTCTTCCAGACGATACAATTCGATTTACTTTCCGCGGATCAGCCGGCCAGAGTTTTGGGGCATTCATTCCAAAAGGTATGTCTTTAAAGCTGATCGGAGATGCCAATGACTATATTGGTAAGGGTCTCTCCGGCGGAAAACTCGTTGTTCATCCTCCTGAAAATTCTACCTTTGCACCAGAAGAAAGTATTCTTATCGGAAATACGACCTTCTATGGAGCAACCGGTGGTGAAGCATATATTCGAGGTATGGCGGGAGAGCGATTCTGTGTTAGAAACAGCGGGGCAAGTGTTGTTGTAGAAGGAGTCGGCGATCATGCCTGTGAGTATATGACGGGTGGAGTGGTTGTCAATTTAGGCATTACCGGAAGAAACTTTGCAGCCGGGATGTCTGGTGGCACCGCTTATGTCCTGGATCGTGACAATATTTTTGAAAACTACTGCAACAAAGATATGGTTGATCTTGATCGAGTAGAAGATCCAGAAGAGATAAAGGAATTGAAAAAATTAATAGAAAATCATGCTGAGTATACAGAAAGCTCTCTGGCTCAAGGCGTATTACAGCAGTGGAAAAAAATTATTCCATCTTTCGTGAAAGTTATTCCTAAAGACTACAAAAAGATGCTTTCTTCTATTAGAAAAGCAGAAAAAGAAGGACTGACGGGATCAGAAGCAATTTTAACTGCATTCAATGAAAGCCAGCAGAACAAAGCAAAAGTAGGCGGGAACTAAGAAAGCCGGTTCAGGACAAAGACCGCAGTTTTCGGGCTGTGTTGTCCTGAGGGCACTGCCTCAAGATTACGATGTCTGGAGTGAGAGATATGGGGAAGCCAACAGGCTTTATGGAATATAAACGAGAAAATCCCGCTAAACAGGACCCCTTTGCCAGGGTAAAGAACTGGCAGGAATTTCAAATTATCATGCCGGAGAAAAAGGTAGAGGAACAAGGAGCACGCTGTATGGACTGCGCGATTCCATTTTGTCAGGCAGGCACTACAATGGAGGGTTCAGGAGAAATCGGCTGTCCAGTGTATAATTTGATTCCTGAATGGAACGACCTCGTTTACCGGGGAAATTGGAAGGAAGCACTGGAGAGACTTCACAAAACCAATAATTTTCCTGAATTTACGGGCAGAGTCTGCCCAGCACCTTGTGAGGGCTCCTGTACGGTTGCACTTAATGATGATCCAGTATCAATTAAAACCATTGAATTTCATATTGTGGAGAAAGGATTTAAGGAAGGCTGGATCAATCCAGAACCGCCTAAGTCCCGAACAGGCAAAAAAGTAGCGGTTATCGGTTCCGGGCCTGCGGGACTTGCTGCGGCAGCTCAATTAAACAAAGCAGGCCATTCGGTGACCGTATTTGAAAAAGATGACCGAATTGGAGGTCTTCTTACTTATGGTATTCCGGATGTGAAGCTTCCGTATGATGTAGTAATGAGACGAGTTTCTATTATGGAAGAAGAAGGTATAGAGTTTGTTACGAGTACTGAAATAGGCAAGGATTATCCAGCCGAAGTCTTAAATAATGATTTCGATTCGGTAGTGCTCTGTACAGGGGCACAGGTTCACCGAGATGTCCCTGCACAAGGAAGAGGGCTGGATGGAATCTATTATGCGATGGATTTTTTAAGAAGCAACACCAAATCATTGCTGGATTCTGAACATGCTGATGGCAACTATATCTCTGCTGAAGACAGAGACGTTATTGTCATCGGAGGGGGAGATACCGGAGTGGATTGTATTACAACTTCACTTCGTCACGGCTGTAATTCGCTGACACAATTTGATATTCACCCTGAAAAATCCACAGATCGAACTGATAACAACCCATGGCCGCTCTTCCCTGTAGTTTATACAAAAGAAGAGGGTCATAAAGAAGCAGAAGCTGTATTTGGAGATGACCCAAGGGCCTATAAAGTTATGACGAAAAAATTTGTCGGGGATGAAAATGGAAGAGTCAAAGAACTCCATACCATTGAAGTTGATACGATTTACGAAAATGGGGAAAAGATTAGAAAAGAAATTCCCGGCACAGAGAAAGTTTGGAAGGCTGATCTCGTCCTGCTTGCGATTGGTTTCACCGGTCCTGAACAGGAACTGCTTGATCAAATGGAAATAAAAAGAGATAACAGAAGCAGTGTAGAAGCTGAATATGGTAAATACGCGACTAATAAAGAAGGCGTATATGCTGCAGGAGACAGCAGGCGTGGTCAAAGCCTAGTGGTCTGGGCTATACACGAAGGACGGGAAGCTGCAAGAGAAGTTGATCGTTTTTTAATGGGAAGCTCGAATTTACCATAATGAACATTGAAGAAAGAAGAACCACAGTTATACAAGCTGTGGTTCTTCTTTTTTAGTGTATGAAAAGCTAAAACTTTCGAGTGTTAAACTTGGCAAAAGAAACTATGATTCAATTATATAATTTCACGTACCGTATTTATTATAAAAATAAATTTTAATAATTAAAAAATTTTAATAAAGCATTTAGAAATGCAAGAAAAAATTTGATAAACTATAGAATAGAAAGAAGGGAAAATGATGAGAGCAGCATTAAAATGGGGAATGCGCCTGATTTTTTTATACGCAGCTTTTGTAGCTCTAATTTTGACAGCAGCACTAATTTCCGTCATGCTGTCTTTCACTTTTGTAATATTGAATGAACTAGCAGGCGTCGAAAAACTCGGAAGTATTTCTGAAAAGTATTTATCTCCGCTTTCAGAACGACTATGGAATTTTTTCCTGCTTGTTACACCGGGTGGATAAACGTAAGGAGGACTGCACTAGTATGGAACAAAAATTTGTAAGAGCGCCTTATAAAACTGGAAGTTATATAGCTGAAGTACTGGAACAAAAAAATGATAAATCACTGTTAAAAATTACTGCAGTATTAAAGCATCCGAAACAAGGTGATCTCCATAACCCTAATCAGACGGATGTTCCTCTTTTTCACGAACGAAAAGCACTTGCAGAAATGGAAAAAGTATGGGTTCCAAAAGCAATGGTAAAACCATATGAAGAAAAAGTACCAACATATCATGAATCTTTGCATTTAGCGTATAAAGAATATGAAGCAGAGCTTCTTGAGAAAAACGATGATTATTCAAGAGAAGCTTTAGCAGCGTTAACAAATTTGAAAGCAGATTATAAATTTAATTAATAAAAACCCGGCAGTTCTGCTTGGAAGCAGCTGCCGGGTTTTACATATTCTTTGGTGTATCTTTTGTTTCTTTCACTCCGCTTAACGTATGAAGTCGGACTGATAAATCGAGTAAGAAAGTATCATCAGGGTTATCTAAATCACACCCTGTCAGGGCTTCGATTTTTTTTAACCGGTAGAGCAGAGACTGCCTGTGAAGATTGAGAGCCCGTGCTGTCTGGCTGACGTTACCTTTATGTTTGTTATAAATGATAAATGTGTGAATTAAATCTATGCCGCGTTCTTTTGAATATTTAAACAAAGGAGCAATCGTCAGGTCAGTAGTCTGCCGTAATTCTTCATTTTCAGTGAGTGCAAGCAGGGCGCGGTCAAATCTAGTATCTGCGTAAGTGCTTATAAAGCCGGGTCCTTTTTGTTTCTGTCCAACGTCGAGCGCTGAGTATGCTTCTTGGAATCCAACGTGAAAAGTATCCTCTCCAAATGATTTAGCTACTCCCCAGGAGAGTGTCAGGTGCTGAAGCTTCTGTTCTAGTCGATATTGCAGCAGCTCAATAAATGGAAAGGCCGTTTCAATACTATTACTGGATATTAATTCGATATACATGATGAGAGCATCTTTTTGGAAAGTAGACATCGTTTTTATCTGCAAGGTGCGCCCGCAATGGTATACTTCTTCTTCAAGCAGATCCCCCACAGACCGAAGCCAATTTTCATAAGAAAGCTGCATGCCGGGATCTTGATTGTACAAGTATTCAAGATTTTCTGGTTTTGCTATTAAGCAGAGATAAGGTACATTTAAATGATACCCTAAAGATTTAGCACGGGATAATGCTGTATCTTTTGATTCGAGTTTACCTTTTGCAAGGCTCCAGACAAAATCATCACGGAGTCTCATTTCTGTTTCTAACGCCGCTTGATCATGTAAAAAACATAATGCTGAGGTAGTCACAGTATGTTCAAGCAGTATAAGATTTTCTTCTTGAAACAAATCGTCTTTTAATGATTGTTCCGGCCATTCAATTAGAATAAAACCTAAAATTTCCCTGGCACTTTGAACGCTCAGCTGTAATATTTCATCAGCATCTAATCCGATCCAATCCATATTGTTCGGCATATTTACTGAGTCCAGCAGTTCCTCCTGTCTCTGCGGAAGCGGATCGCCGAAACGATATAAATAAGCATTCCATTTTTCTTCTAATTTTTCTGATCTTTTACTTTTGGCTTTCAAGACTCCTCTACGGTCTGAGACAATAACGGGCATTTCAAGAGAAGAAGACAAGTAAGACACAATTTCTTGTAACCCCTGCCCCTCCATTATTATCTTCAGTAATTCCTTTCGAATTTTATCAGATCGTTCAACGATATGCATTTCTTTCTTATTCAATGCAGAAGAGATCGCGTGACTCACATCAGAAAAACGGATATCCCACGGTAGTTCAATTAAAGGAAAACCTTGCTTTTCACACATCTCAATAACTTTATCCGGCAGGCTGATAACATGGCGTCCGAGTGCAATAACTAATGCAGCGGCATCTGCATCCATTACTTCTTTAATGAATGTTAACAGCTTTTGTTCATCGTTTCCGCACCCAATTCCGGTAGTCAAAACAATTTCATTCTTTCTGACAAAGTTCTCAACAGGTGTTTCAATGATAGATACCCATTCTACGGCTCTTTCCATTGAAGAAACGGCTGTTGTTAAAAGCTTTGAATCCTTCATTACTTCAAGCTCAATAACATCTTTCACAGATAACAACAGAAATCTCCTCCTTAAACCGCTCAGTAATAGTATTTCCAGATATAATTATTGTAGCATATAAGATTGTCAGATTATCTTTTATCCAAACTGTCAGAATACTAGAAAAAACTTTCATACAAATTGATGAATGGAAAGATGCTTTATTTTTATTACGATAAGAGTATGAAATAGAACTCTGATTAAAGGGGCGGATGAACATGACAAAAGAAATGAACCAGGATATCCAACGATCTACAAAAGCAGTGTGGGCCGGCGAAAAAGAATTTAGAGCTTTTGGAGCTTCTCAAGTACCGGTTGTACACAGTGTTGCATATACGTACGATGATCTTGATCATTGGTATGAAGTAGCTATTGGTAATGAAAAAGGCCATATATATGGAAGAAATACAAATCCAACCGTAGAGTCATTTGAGCAAAAAATAAAAGAACTCGAAGGAGCAGAAGCTGCTACCAGTTTTTCTACAGGAATGGCAGCCATCAGCAATTCACTGGCTACCTTTTTAAGACCGGGAGATAAGGTAGTGTCTATTAAAGATACGTATGGCGGCACAAATAAAATATTCAGTGAGTTTCTTCCACAGATGAATGTAGAAGTCAGACTATGCGATACAGGAAATCACGAACAAATTGAAGAAGAGGTACGTCAAGGGTGCAACATTTTATATTTGGAGACTCCAACAAATCCAACAGTAAAAATTACTGATTTAGAGCGCATGGTAAAAGTAGCAAAAGAGGTTGGAGCACTTGTATTTGTAGACAATACGTTTGCAACACCAATCAACCAAAATCCACTTGAATATGGAGTAGACCTTGTCATTCACAGTGCTACTAAATTTCTCGGCGGCCATGCTGATGCATTAGGTGGTGCTGCTGTGGGACGAAAAGATCTAATTGAAAAAATTTATCATTATCGCGAAATCAATGGAGCAACGATGGATCCGATGGCAGCTTACTTTATGATCCGGGGAATGAAAACCCTACATTTGCGGGTCAAACAGCAATGTGAATCTGCGATAAAAATTGCTTCTTTTTTAAAGAACCACGCACAAGTTGACCAGGTTTTTTATCCAGGGCTTGAAGATCATCCAGGCCATGACATTGCGAAAAAGCAAATGCGAAACTTTGGTGGTATGTTCAGCTTTTCAATGAAAGGTGGAATGGAGGCAGTTCGTCAATTTCTCCCGAGGCTCGAGTATGCAAACCGAGCAGCTAACCTTGGTTCTGTCGAGACAACGGTAGGTCCTGCAAGGACTACAAGTCATGTGGAAAATACTCCGGAGGAAAGAGCAGCACTTGGCATTCCAGAGAGCCTTGTTCGTTATTCTGTGGGAATCGAAGATACTGATGATTTATTACGTGACTTAGAGCAGGCACTGGCACAGCTTCCTGAGCCTGCTGCAACTCGTATTTAAGTTAGGAGAATTCCAATGTTTCAATCCAATGCAGTCTTATTTCAAGAAGCTAAATCATTTATGCCTGAGCTGATCGGCTGGCGGAGATATCTTCACCGGCAGCCGGAACTCAGCTTCTGCGAGCATAATACGACTAAGTATATTACTACTCAGCTGCAAAAGTTTGAACGAATTACCATTCTGACAGGAAAAAACCAGATTGGAACAGATACAGGTGTAGTTGGCATTTTAAAAAATGGTGAAGGGCCGGTAATCGCTCTTCGAGCGGATATTGACGCACTCCCCATTGCAGAAGAGATTGCTTCAGAATATCAATCTGTTTATAAAGGTATAATGCATGCATGCGGGCATGATGCTCATACAGCTATGCTTCTTGGAGCCGCTGCATTATTAAGTAAATCAGAAAATTCCTTCTCGGGTACGGTAAAGTTCATTTTCCAGCCGGCTGAAGAAGATACTGATGAACATGGAAAATCCGGAGCGCCATATTTGATTGAGAAGGGTATCTTTGATGATGTAGATAAAGCATTTGCACTCCACGTTGATCCGGAGAATGAACCAGGAACGGTACGTCTCCATTCCGGAGCCAGCATGGCCAGTGTAGATACTTTTCAAGCGAATATTTATGGCAGCGGGGGTCATGGTGCGTATCCTCATCTTGGAACAGATCCGGTATGGATGCTCTCTTTTGTTCTGCATGCAATTCAGGGGATAAGTTCCCGAAAAACTTCTCCTTTGGTTCCTTCTGTCATAAGTGTAGGAGAAGTCAAAGCTGGTGCATCTACAAATGTAATACCTGAAAAAGTATTTTTACAAGGCACATGCCGGAGCTACGATGCAGAGACAAGAAAGAAACATGAGGAAGAATTAAACCGGGCTTTTGCTATCGTGGAATCAATGGGCGGCAGCTATGATTTAACAATTGAAAAAGGGGAGCCGGCTCTTGTTAATCATACAGAAGCAGTGGAGGTTTTTAGAAGGTCCATCACCTCGTTGTACCCTGAGATGAAAATTCTGAATGAACCGTATGGACTTGGCGGAGAAGATTTCGGCTATATTGCCGAAAAAGTACCGGCAGCCATGTTGTTTCTTGGTGCAGGCTTTGAGCAAAAAGATGGACGCGGACTTCATATGCCGCTTTTTGATATTGAAGAAGAAGTGCTGCCGGCAGGTGCTGCGCTGCTAGCTGGAGCAGCTCTCAGCTGTTTTAGCAACACTACACTGTAAACTGTTGCAAGGAGGTTGTCAAATGTCGCATAAATTAGCATTCATAGGTTTTGGCGGTGTGGGCCAGGGACTGGCGGATATTTTAATAAATAAGGGATCGTGGCTGAAGGAAAAGTTCGGTACTGATTTTAAAGTCGTGTCAATTTCAGATTTATATAAAGGATCACTTCACAATTCTGATGGATTAGATTTAGAAAAAGTAATGAGTACACTGCGAGAGCATGGCACACTCGAAAATTACCCGGAGGAAGAGGGACTGATACGGGGATGGGACAGTAATACGACCATTCTGGAATCGAATGCAGATACGATGATTGAAATAACGTTTACTGATGTAAGAACCGGTCAGCCTGCGATAGACCATTGTAAGAAGGCTTTTGCTTCTGGAAAAAACGCTGTTTTAACAAACAAAGGTCCCGTGGCACTGGCTTATGAAGAGTTAAAGGCGCTTGCAGATAAAAATAATGTACGATTTCTTTTTGAAGGTACGGTTATGAGCGGAACACCAGCTTTAAGAATGCCGCTGGCTGCACTCGCCGGCAACGAAATAAAAGAAGTACGCGGTATCTTTAATGGAACCACCAATTACATGCTAGCTAAAATGGAAAATGGGATGCCTTTTGACAATGCATTAAAAGAGGCACAGTCCAAAGGATTTGCCGAAGCGGATCCTACCAATGATGTAGAAGGCTATGATGTGCTTTACAAAGTGGTTATTTTAGCAAATGTCGTGATGGGCTCGTCCCTGAAAAAAGAAGATGTAAAGTGTGAAGGGATCACAGCACTGTCTCCAGCCCATATGCAAGAAGCAGCACAAGAAGGTAAAAAATGGAAGTTGATTGGAAAAGTGAAAAATGTAGATGGTAAAGTAACAGCTTCGGTTGGGCCGGAAAAGCTGGAAGAGAGCGATCCGCTGGCAGGAATTACCGGTGCATTAAACGCAGTGACTTATGAATGTGATTTATCTGGGCCAGTTACATTAATCGGGGCTGGAGCGGGAATTCCTGAAACAGGTTTTGCGCTGCTGATAGACTTGATTAATTTGGAGAAGGACAATATTTGAAAAAATTTTGACAGAGAAAGGTGGCGGGAGATATGACGACAAGAGTAGCTGGAAGTAAAATGCTGCTGGCAGGTGATTGGGTAGACCGTGATAATAAGATAGAGGTACGTAACCCTGAAAATAATGAATGGATTGATTCCGTCCCTGCTGCAAGTGGAAGTGATGTACAGCGTGCGATTTCATTAGCTAAGGAAGGTGCAGAGATTGCTGCCGAGATGAGTGTGTCTGAACGCATGAAAGTGCTTAAAAATGCGGCGGACTATATCGAGAAGCACCTGGAGGAATATGCAAGAACGATTGCACTTGAGAGCAGTAAAACGATTAAAGAAGCTAGAAAAGAAGCAGGCCGTGCGGCAGATGTACTGCGTCTGAGCGCTGAAGAAGCACGGAGGCTGACCGGGGAATCAATTAACTTTGACCAGGTAGCTGGAAATGAAGATCGTATGGGTTACTATTTCCGCTTTCCTGTCGGCATTATTGCTGCCATCACACCTTTTAATGATCCATTGAATCTGGTCGCCCATAAATTAGGCCCTGCTGTAGCAGCAGGAAATGCCATTATCATAAAGCCTGCAACAGAGACACCTTTAAGTGCTTTAAAACTTGCTGAAGCGTTTGTAGAAGCTGGTCTTCCAAAAAAGATTTTAACCGTTATCACAGGAAGAGGACGTGACATTGGTGATTTACTGATTAAAAGTAAGGATATACAAATGATCAGTTTTACCGGCGGTCTTGAAACTGGAGAAAAAATTTCTAACAATGCTGGATTAAAGAAATTATCCATGGAGCTTGGATCTAATTCACCTTCCATTGTACTAGAAGATGCCGATCTTTCACTTGCGGTGGATGCAACTGTTTCAGGTGCTTTCGGAGTGGCTGGCCAGAACTGCCTTGGTGTGCAGCGGTTATTTATCGAAGAATCAGTTTATGAAGAATTTAAATCAAAGTTTTTAGCAAAAGTTCAGTCTCTGAAAATGGGAAATAAGTTTTCAGAAGAGACTGATATGGGGCCACTCATTAATGAAAAAGAAGCAAAAAGAGTGGAAAGCTGGGTGGTTGAAGCGGTTGATCTCGGGGCAAAAATCCTGAGTGGAGGCTACCGCGATGGTGCTTTTTATGCGCCGACGGTGTTAGAAAATACACCTGAAAACGCTACGATTGTGAATGAAGAAGTGTTTGGACCTGTGGTAATGCTTTTTCCGGTCTCTGGACTGAATGAAGCAATTTCACGCTCGAATAACGTGAATTTTGGACTGCAGGCAGGGATTTTCACAGAAAATATCCACGCCGCGTTAAAAGCAGCTAAAAGACTTCACGTTGGTGGTGTAATGATTAACGACAGCAGTGATTTCCGTATTGACGCCATGCCTTTTGGAGGGGTAAAGGGGTCTGGCCTGGGTCGTGAAGGGGTAAAATATGCTATTAAAGAGATGTCCGAAGAAAGGATTGTGTGTTTTAAAATTTCTGAATAATAAAATATAACGGGAATGGGACTTTTCTGAGGAAGAGTTCCTTCCTATTCAACAAGAAGTGCAAATGAGAAAAGGGGTGGATAAAGTTGCTGTTTTCTAAAGAAGAATATTTAGCAAGGATGAACCATACTAAGCAAAAAATGATGGAATATGGTGTCGAAGTACTGCTGGTGTCCAATCCCTCTAATATTTATTATTTAACAGGCTATAATGCCTGGTCTTTTTACGTTCATCAAATCCTTGTCGTAATGATTGATGAAGATCAGCCAATCTGGATCGGAAGAGAAATGGATGCCCACAGTGCTAAAGTAACAACATGGCTTGATGATAACTACATCATTCCTTATCCTGATGAATTTGTCCAGTCGACTATTCGGCACCCAATGGACTTTGTAGCAAATATTTTAAATGAAATAGGGCAGGGAAACCGTAAAATCGGTTTGGAAATGGATGCTTTTTATTTTACTGCAATGTGCTATGAAAGAATTATGCAGGGTCTGCCTAATGCGGAATTTAGAAACTTCAGTACCCTTGTAAACTGGGTGCGGCTGATAAAGTCTGATGATGAAATTGAATGTATGAAAAAGGCGGCAAAAATATTAGAGCATGCTATGCACGCTGCTTATTATACTGCCGATGTAGGAATTAGAGAAAACGACGTAGCAGCAGCAATATATCAGGCACAAATTAGTGGAACAGCGGAATTTGGCGGGGACTACACATCCATTGTCCCAATGATCCCGACAAGTGAAAATACTGCAAGTCCTCATCTCACCTGGACAGACCGTCAATACAAGTACGGAGACTATTTAACTATCGAAATCGCCGGCTGCTATCGTAGATATCACACACCAATGGCTAGAACGATGGCAATTGGAGAGGCGCCGGATAAGGTTATAGATCTAGCGGAAGTCGTCCAGGAAGGCATTGAGACAACACTTGATGTGATAAAACCAGGAATGACGGCGGAAGAAGTGGAAAGTATCTGGAGTAAAACAATTGCTAAACGTGGATACTTTAAAGAGTCGCGGCTCGGTTATTCAATAGGGTTAAGCTTCCCGCCGGACTGGGGGGAGCATACTGTCAGTTTTCGAAAAGGAGACCGTACAATTCTTCAACCGAATATGACTTTTCACTTAATGCCCGGCATTTGGCTGGATGATTATGGAGTAGAAATTACAGAATCGATTCGAATAACCGAAAATGGCTGTGAAACATTTGCTAAGGTTCCAAAAGAGCTATATATTAAAGAACCATCGGATATAACTGCGATGAACTTTAAAACGGAAACTGGAACTTGAGTTGTAAAGTGACTGGGACAAAATAAATTAATTAATACAAAATCCAGACGATTCTACTGAATCTGTCTGGATTGTTAGTTAATTATGAGTTTTCAACATATGCTCCGTCAAAACGCTTCGCTTTCCGCGGGCACGGCTCAAGCCTCCCCGGCAGAAAGAACAGAACGGGTCTCAAGACTCTATAATTTGTCCCAGCCTCTTTAAAATTGAATATCAGTGGGCTGTTCAAATCACTTTACCAGTGATAGCATAAATATGTATCTGAACCAGTGGATGAGGCAGGCGAATACAATGAATAGTCTTCATAAAGTACTAGGATATGCAGCTTTTACAGCTGTTATTTTTTATTTAGCGGATATTTTCTACCACATCCCATTTCTAACTTACAGTTATAGTATTCTCGCCATTATCTTATTAATATGTTCAATATATTATATGAGACTGGCAAACCGAATTGTGATTTTCTCTCTTTTAATAGCGGGGACTGGAATGTATTCACAATATCCGGCAGGAGCAGAAACAGTACTGCTGAGTTTTGGGTCAAATATGAACCTGCTGGCTTTATTTTTATTAGTACCTTTATTTGGTACTTTTATGTCAGTAGCAGGATTCTTAAAGGCACTGCAGCATGCCATCCGAAAACGTGAAGAAAAACACAAGTCTCATCCTTATCGGACCGGCTACATCCTTTATGGGTTCATTACTTAATCTTGGATCAATGCCGCTTGTGTACAAGATAGGATCAGAAAGCTTTACAGAAATTGATAAAAAACGATTTGGTCTCATGCTGCTTAGAGGCTTTGGTTTTTGTATGCTATGGTCTCCGTATTTCGTCAATGTCGGTCTTGTGATGGTCCTGTATGACCTTTCATGGCAGCAGATAGGCGGTGCCGGCATTATGGCTGCTGTACTATATTCAATGGTAGTAGCAGTTTTTTTTCGGTTCACTTATTTTAAAAAGGATACAACTATCAGCAATGAGGAGAAAACATCTAAAAATTACTACAGCTTTCGTTCAGATTTGAGGAAGCTTGGCCTGTATGTGATTTTATTAATTCTTCTCTCATTTTCACTCGATGTTGTGTTAAATGTATCGATGCTGACGATCGTTTCCGTTTTAGCATTAATTTACCCTTTTATTTGGGCTGCAGGACTGCGTCTGTTTCAAGATTACATCATATATATGAAGCAGCAGGTACATTCCTCGTTTACAAGGCTGTACAATGAACTGGCAATTTTTATCACAGCTGGATTTTTTGGCAAGGCTCTGTCGATAAGTGAAGCAGGGGACTGGTTATCACAAATTATATATATATTAGCAGGGGAAACCGTATTTTGGTTGATTTTGTTGTTAATAGGATTTGCGATGCTGTTTGCCTTTTTAGGCGTTCACCCGGTTATTATCATTATCGGGCTTGGAAGTTCGCTTACTCCTGAACAGTTCAATGTATCACCAGCATTTATGGGCATGTTAATGCTGGCTGCCTGGTCATTAGCTACACAAATTTCACCATTCTCTGGATCAGTTTTACTAGCTTCAAATTTGATTAATATATCTCCCTGGAAACTTGTGCAAAAAAATGCCGTATTTATTTTCACAGTTATGATGATGTTTACAATGTATTTAAGTCTTCTTCACTATCTGGATCTATTGTAAACAAATGAGTAATCATGTACGATTATTTTCCTTTTTTTCTGGCACCGGATCGAATCCTCCTTTATGAAAAGGATGACATTTACAAATTCTTACGACTGTCAAAAAAATCCCTTTCCATGCTCCGAATCGTTCAACCGCTTCCTGGCCATATTGTGAACAGGTTGGATAAAATCGGCAGGAGGGGGGAGTCAGTGGGGATATATATTTTCTATAAAATCGAATGATCAATAAAAAAGTTTTTTTAATCAAAGTCATCATTTCCTTACCATAAATAGTTGAGAAGTATAAGCAGGAAAAACAGGATGTGATTTTCACATCTTCTTACATTTTTTGTCCTTTTATCCTATAATAGAAAAGGTCTTTTCATAAAATAAATGACTGCCCCATTTTGGAGCAGTCATTTATTACTGTCAGCTTACATAGAAAGCTGTTTTTGGATGAAGGGCTGTATGAAGAATAGCAGTTTCCTCTTCATTCAGGCGGATCATCGGCAACCGGACGTCTCCAGAGATAATACCCTGGATTTCCAATGCTGCTTTGACCGGTGCCGGACTTGGTGCCGCAAACATGGATTTCATAATTGGAAGGAGTTCACGATGCCGCTTTGCAGCATATTGCGGATGACCACTTGTAAAGGCTTGAATCATATCCTGCATTTCATTACCGATAATATGGGCAGATACCGAAACGATCCCCATTCCTCCAATGGAGAGCACTGGTAGTGTGAGACTGTCATCTCCACTGTATAGAAAGAAATTCTCTGAGGTATTTTCAATAATAAATGCCATAGCATCAAGATCGCCGCTCGCTTCTTTAACAGAAGTGATGTTTTCAACCGCTGATAAACGGATGATTGTTTCCGGAGTCAGGCCTGCTGCACTGCGGCCGGGAATATTATAAAGCATGACCGGCAGCCGTGTAGATGCAGCGATTGATTTGAAATGACGATACATACCTTCCTGGGAAGGCTTACTATAATAAGGAGTAACAAGCATAATGGCGTCCACACCGGTCTGTTCAGCTTTTTTTGTAAGCTCCACAGAGTCCCGTGTGTTGTTACAGCCCGTACCGGCAATCACTGGCACTCTACCATTAACAGTCTTAACTACATGATCAAAAAGCATTAGCTTTTCTTCTTTTGACAATGTCGGGGACTCGCCGGTAGTGCCGGCAATGACAAGACTGTCGGATCCATTTGAAATTAGGTGGTTAACGAGCTTAGTTACCTGTGTATAATCTACTTCACCCTGCTGATCGAATGGGGTTACCATTGCTGTGCTTATTCTTCCATAATTCATCTTTAATCACCCTCTGCTAGAGATTTCTGTCTCAAAATCGCTTGACCTAAAATTGAGGGCAGGAGCTCTTCGTCATGAAAGCCTTTTCTAACCAAAAAAACATCCATGAGAGAGACCTCATCGATGCAAAACGTTTCCGGTAAATAAGAACCGTTCATGCGTGAGATAGCCCTCCATACACCGAACTAGGATGCATGACAGTCCCGTATTTGTTTAATACGAAACCAGCTTTCAACTCATTGAGAAGTTGTCCGCTTCGGCAAATCCCCCTTTCCGTGATATTCACAGGATCTCAAGCTCCTCCTACCACGTACTTATGGTGTTTGCGCCTCTAACCTCACTTCTAAAAAGAAGCAGGATATTAAATTAGTAATTACTTAAGACTGTATCAGAATTTAGTTTGAAATGCAATCTTTTCCTGATTAATTTATTGGAACTGCCGAAGCGGTTTTATTAAGGTCAATCATATAATAGGGATTTCCCTCTATCGGAAAAGTATAAACACTGTCGAAATAAGTATATTTCCACCGAATTATTACATGTTTTTGCATACTATTTTAAAAAATCATTTCAAATTTCGTGCTAATTCATTTATAATGGGGAAAGAATGAATAGATGCGTGGGGGGCCGTTTGAAATATGTCTCAGTTACAGCAGATTAATGTAGAGCTTCCGGAAGATATTTATTCGGAAATTGAACATCTTACAGAAGAAGAAAAGGATTCTTTTTTTGAAAAGGTGCTTCAAGAGCAGATTAAGAAACGCAAGGCTGCAGATTTTTTAAACGAAATGAAAAATGGTTATCTGGAAATGGCAAATATTAATAAGGAGCTTTGCAAGGAATTTGAAAATGTAGAAGCTGAAGCCTGGAAACGGAACGAATCGATGTATTATGATAATAAATACGAATAAGAGAGCTCCCACTTGCATATCCTGTTAATGGAACCGGTGAAGGAGGTGAATGGATGCGTTGAGTGATACGAATCACAATCACCATTCCAAAAAAGTGGTGAAACGGGGCGACGTTTTTTTTGCTGATCTTTCACCGGTAGTTGGATCGGAACAAGGCGGGGTCAGGCCTGTGCTGATTATTCAAAATGATATCGGCAATAGGTTTAGTCCAACTGTTATTGTTGCTGCAATTACGGCACAGATCAAAAAGGCAAAATTACCCACACATGTAGAGATAGATGCAGCAAAGCATCGTTTTGACAGAGACAGTGTTATATTGTTAGAACAAATTCGAACTATTGACAAGCAGCGCTTAACAGATAAAATCACCCATCTGGATGAGGATACAATGAACAGAGTGAAGGAAGCGCTGGAAATAAGTCTCGGTTTGAAAGAAGTGTAATTGCAGGGATTTGACACAGAGAATATTTGTACATATTTAGAACACGTCCTCCTTGGGGGCGTGTTTTTATCCTATAACGAAAAAGGAGAACCGATAAATGAACAATACCATCCGGACGATATTAAACCATCGCTCTGTCCGCCATTTTAAAAGTACTCCCGTACCTGAGTCTGAAATGACCACTATCATCGAAGCAGCACAGGCTGCCTCTACATCCAGTTTTTTACAGGCATATTCGATCATTGCAGTAACAGAGAAAGAGTTAAAACAAAAACTTGCAGAAGCAGCCGGAAATCAGGAGTATGTAGAGCACAATGGAGCCTTTCTAGTATTCTGTGCTGATATGAACCGGGCAGGTAAAGCAGCAGATATGACGGAAAAAAATATTGAGAAAAGTGTTTCCTCCACGGAAGGGTTTATGGTATCTATCATAGATGCAGCACTGGCAGCTCAAAATGCTGCCATTGCCGCAGAATCTTCAGGGCTTGGCATATGTTATATTGGCGGAATAAGAAATGATCTTCCTGCAGTAAGTGAATGGCTGGATATTCCCGATTACGTACTTCCTCTATTCGGCATGGCCATTGGTTATCCTGAGAGCGTAGAGGACCAAAAACCGCGCCTGCCTCATAAGGCAGTTGTGCACTATAATCGATATAATAATGACTCTGAAGCTATTTATAAGATTCTTGAGAAATACGATACTACTATTTTTCAATATTACCAAAGCAGGAGCAGAGGAAGAAAAAAATTAAACTGGACCGGTCAGATTACGTCCATGCTTGAAAAAGGCAGAAGACTTTATATGAATGAATTTGTAAAACAAAAAGGGTTTATACAGGAATAGCAGTTTTTCATCACAGGCCCGGGCCTGGATAGATACATTTCAAAAAAGTAAATAGGGGCTGTATCAAAAAACTTTTCAAAAAATTTTAGTCCTTACTTTGGTGGTTAAATTCACACCAAAACAAGGTATCCCGTACCACTTTTATAGTGGTACGGGATTATTTTTGGGGAGAACGTCAACTGTTTATAACCTTTAGATACAGACCCTTCGTTTGTATTACTTTTTTGATGCGCCCGCCCTGGGAACGACGTAAAGAGGTTGATTATCCCGACGCAAACTCGAGAGATCAACATAATTGATTAAAGTATAGTAAGAGCTAAGGCTTCCGCCATATGAAGGGGAAAGAAACATTCTGAAGGGCATTGGCCCATCTTTTTTAATTGGTAATTATGGGAAATTGTCAATTAATATGTGTGAATTTAAAAAATTGCTATCGAAAATTGTTATAATAGATTAGAAGAAAGAGAAGAGAGGAGGGGGGAACCGTGTGGAGAAAAGGAATTAAGATTTTCTTACTTTCTTTAACTGCAATTGGATTATTTATCGCATGGTCCATAGAAGATTGGTCTCAGACCGCACAAGGTGAACTGCCATCTAAAACAGCGGTCATTCTCCATGCTGTTAATAACAATCTCGTCCCGATGGACATTGATATAGAAGCTCCTAATTTTTTGTCTTCTGCACCTGTAAGCAATAGTGATGCAAAAATGCTTCGAGATGACTTATCCATACCAGTCACCGGAGAGGAGAGCATACCGGTAAGAGTGTACAGGTATTCTGATGCGGAAGATGCACCAGTGCTTATTTATTATCACGGTGGTGCCTTTTTAGATAATTATGGAAATCTTGACACACATGACAATATTATGCGTTCGCTCGCTTCCAGGACAGGTGCCGTGGTTATAAGTCCGGGATACCGTACCGCTCCGGAGCATGTTTTCCCAACGGCAGTGAATGACAGTTATGATGCGCTGCTCTGGGCGGAAGAAAATGCAGAGCGATTCGGTGGAAGCCCAGATAAAATTGCAGTCGCCGGAGACAGCGCCGGTGGAAACCTGGCTGCAGTTACAGCCATGAAAGCAAGAGATGAGAATGGTCCCGACTTGTTTGCTCAATTATTATATTACCCGCTGACGACCTTTCAAGATAAAAATCTTGACTCAAGAACCACCTATGACAGTGGAGAGTTTCTTTTATCCAGACAGGTAATGATGCAGGCAAGAGATGCTTATACGCCTGACGCTTCGATGTGGTCGAATCCATATTCTTCTCCTCTTGGTGTCGCTGATTTAGAAGGACTTCCTCCTGCTTATATCGTTACAGCAGAATTTGATCCTCTGAGGGATGAAGGGGAACTATACGGGAAATATCTTCATGAACATGGCGTTCCAGTAAAGACAGTACGTTATGAAGGAGTAATGCATGGGTTTGTTTCCTTTTATGAAATAATGAAAAGCGGAGACCGGGCATTGACAGAATCGGCCCGATTTCTACAAACTGCTTCTCAAGGGGAAACAACGACTGATGAAAAATATGCTGTTAAGAATCAGCATGGCCCTGGTGGATTTGTGCGTATGCGGGAAGAAGCTGAAGCATTTGCTATTGGAGCATTTTTGGTAGGTAAAAGTACAATGGAATGGCTAGACTAATCAAAACCGCCCGGCTTCCGTAAAGAATTAATGGAGGCAGGGTGGTTTTTTGATATGAAAATTTAATATTATTTACTGAAATAAGCTGTATTTGATGTTTAGAGAAGGTTTGAAGCTGTCAGATCGATATAAATATCATTTATTCGCATATAAAGAGAAAAACTTTCATTTACTCTATTTTATTTTTAGTTTCTTTGTGGTAAACTCTTCTATGGAAATCAAGAGATATAATATTTTAAAGAATAAGAGAGAGATAAAGAGATGGAGGGAGGCTTTCACATGTTGAAGGCAATTAGACAAAAATTTGAAGAAAAACGGGCTTCCTGGGCATTAGAAACGGAAAATCGTATTAATGAATATTCGGTTCAGAAACGGGCTGATGCGCTAAGTAAATTAAAAAAAGAAGAGGAAATCAACCATCTGCTTCATCAAGAAATGGAAAACTATTTATATACAATTCACCCTTCATTCTTGTTAAAGCCTGAGGTGGCCAAAGCGCTTCACAACCGCTTGCTTGCCCGTTCCCAAGGGAAATTTTGTGTAGCTGTTCATGTCACTAGTGACATGAGAATGGCTCTTGATTTTTACAATTCCGATTTATCTATTTTTATCCGCCTGCTTGAGAAAAAAGGCTTTAAATTAAATGGAAATGAAGAACGCTTTTTGACTGCCTTTTTAAATAAATTAAGTGAAAACAATTACCGGCTGTTTATGGATCGTTTTGGTGATTTTGTTAACGAACATGATAATATAGATGCGGCATTTATAAAGTATCTTGAACTGGTGGAGGATCATCGGAAATATGATCACGGCCAACTGGACTTTCTTAATAAATATTTTATTAACAAAGGTGTAGTTGCCCCTGATTGTACAAAGCGAAAGCTGAAAAAACTCGTAAAATCATTTGAAAAAGCCCATGCGACAGAATATAAACTCACTCGTTTAGAAAAAAGAATGCACGGGTAAATATGTAAAAACACTGTCTGATAAGGGGGCAGTGTTTTTTTCTTTTCGAATATGTGATGTTGTGGCAAAATAGAAGAAAAGAAATATTTCCGAAAGGGAGGGAGATAAAATGGTAAACGACATTTCTGAATTTTTCAAAGAAAAACTGCAGGTATCCAAGGTTCAGTTTGAACGGACCATTGACTGCAAGCATACGGAGTTTGATGATTTATATCCGTATATGAGTGAACAGCCGCAATTCTTTTGGTATAAGCGTTATGTCGCGTGGCAGGAACTGCTGACCATGGTCCAACTGGCTTCCGAACTTGAGGTGGACTGGAAAGAGGAGTTTGACAGTGCCCAGACTGCGTTTATTGAAAAGAAGGTGCTGGATGCTAAAGTACTTGATGAATGGTATGGAAAAGAAAGAACGGAAGCATAAAAAAGCGGATTCCCACAAACTGGGAATCCGCTTTTTCGACAAGAAACGTGCCGTTGGACAAAAGGGATAAAAGTTAGAATATGAGATGGGCAAATCCTATTATTACCGGAAGCGAAATAATGGTTCTTTCCAGAAAAATAATAACCAAATCATAAAACGGACGGGAAGTTTGGAAGCAAGAATGTTCCGGCTTCTGACAGTCACCGCTTTTGGCCCGGCAGGAATAATATAAAACCTGTTAATCGAATAATGAACCAAATCCATCTTACATCAAATAACGAAGAGTAAAATGGATTGTTTATAGTAACCTTTTTTGCTTAGAGCGTCCCAATTACTGAAATTAACATGAGAACAACAGCTGCGGCCGGCAGGCAGAGACGGCTGTATCCTGCAAAAGTGTTGCCAATATAGCAACCGGGATGGTGATTTCATCTGCATATGAAATGGGAATCATAAATAAAATAATGCCGATAAGAGACGGAATAAGAAATCGCGCTATAGATCCTTGCTTCGTTGTTTATCACCCCAATTATTTCATAGTTTTTGTCGATACTTAATATTTATATATTTTAGCACGAAACTAATACCAGTGCGTATTTTATCTAGATTGCGGGTACTTCCTTAAAAAGGAGGTGCGCTGATGCCTCAGTATATTTTTGATATTGAAGATGTTTATCCAGCAAATATCCAAAATGATCAACTGAACACGAAAATCGCTGAAGTGAGAACTGAAGTGATCGATAGATATAACGGGACTCTTTTGTATAACGTGCTCATACCTGTTACTTTTCACGCGTATGGAGTATACCCTGAAATTTCGAGTATTTCGAAGGTGATAGAAAAAAATTATGTAAAGCGGGAGGTTTTTTTTCGCGTCCGTCGTTATATAAAAAAGCTCCGTCCTTTTTTATAAGAAGAACGGAACGTCTTAAGCTATAAAGAAACTATAATCTGTCCTGCCGCCTTCAGACTTTTCACTTCGTGAGTAAACGGGACATTTTCTAAATTGTCAGAAGAATCTCTGTTGATCCAGATATTTGAAATCCCTGCAGCATTTGAACCTGAGATATCCGTATTTAAGTTGTCTCCAACCATGATTGCTTCATCTTTATTAGAGTCTGTCAATTTCAGCACGTGCTCGAATATAGACGGGTCCGGCTTACCAACGCCAAATGCCCCGGAAACAACTATATAATCAAAATAAGGGACGAGCTGGGGAGTCATCTCTAATTTTTTGTTTTGAAGTGTCGGGGATCCGTTTGTTAGCATGATTAATGTATATTCAGTATTTAAATCTGCCAATACTTCGAATGTATCCTCATATATGTATGGAAGTCGTTCACGGTGAAAAATAAAACGTTCAGCAAGATAGGAGCCAAATGCTTTATCCTCCACATTATACTGCTGAAGGGCAGTGGTCCAGGTTAATTTCTGATATTCCGGCATCGTAACATACATTTTCCGGAATTGCAGATCAGTCTTGTCCGAAAAGGTTCCCCACAGTCCTTCAAATGGATTTATACCGATTTTTTTTGTAAATTCAAATGTATCAAATGTTTCGTACAGGGAAGGCGCCACTTTTCTAACAGTTTGTTCAAGGCTTTGATGGCTTATCCCGGTTTTTAATTCTGCTTCAAGACACGTAGCACGCAGCGCTTCTTTGACACTTTTTTTATCCCAGAGCAGAGTATCATCCAAATCGAATATGATAGTTTTTAGCATTCTATAGACTCCTTTTCCAATAATAGTGTTTCATTAAAAATATATCAGAATTCAACAAATTTTGCTCATGCTCTTTTTTATAGAGGTTTTTATTGTACAATGTAATATAGATTCACTGAGATGACACATTTTGTTGAAATATTTTTAAAGTAATCCGGCCTGTTTCTTCCTATTAACATAAGTATGCGTGGAAAGTGAGCCGACTTTTGAGAACACGCTTTCAACGTGTTAAGATATAAATAGGCAATAATTCACGTCAGAATCCTATACAAAAAGAAAAGAATGCAGGTTATGTATTTTAAAAGAGGAGTGGTCGGAAAAGTGGCCGATTAACGATCTAACCGTTATAATTTACATAGGAACAATATTCAAATACAATACCATATCACTTTGTGGTTGGAGGTAGCAAAATGAGCAGAAACATGGCTAAGAAAGAAGAGCCTTGGCAGGAATTTTATGGTCCAAACCTGGGATATATGATGGACCTGTACGAGCAATATAAAAAAGATCCAGAATCAGTAGATTCAGATACAAAAGAATGGTTTGATGTGTACGGATCCCCCTCCGTGCAGGAAGCCCACCTCAATGGCAGTGCTATGCCGCAGACAGGAGAGTTTCTTCAGACAGCAGATATTCAAAAAGTAGCCTCAGCTGTAAAATTATCCGAGAATATTAGAATTCATGGTCACCTGTCAGCTGATGTTAACCCATTGCAAAAGCCTGCCGGGGAGACCTCATTTTTAAAAATAAATGAGTACGGATTGACAGAGGAAGATTTGAGAAAGCTTCCTTCTGAAATCATATGTCCGGACGCCCCAGCTTCTGTCGAAAATGGACTAGAGGCTATTAATCATTTGAAAGAAATGTATACGAAATCGATCGCATTTGAATTCGACCATGTGCATGATGTAGAAGAGCATCAATGGCTTAACAGGCAGGTGGAATCTGGAGATATTTATAATTCGCTTTCCACAGAACGTCGAAAAAAAATTCTTAAAAGCTTAACTGAAGTAGAAAGTTTTGAACAGTTTCTTCATAAAACATTTGTTGGACAGAAGCGGTTTTCCATCGAAGGTGTGGATTCACTTGTGCCCATGCTTGATGGATTTGTACATGGGTCGATTCAGGATGGTGCAAGAAATGTAATGATCGGGATGGCCCACCGGGGACGGTTGAGTGTACTTGCTCACGTGCTCGGAAAGCCTTATGACATCATTTTTAGAGAATTTCAGACGTCGCCGAACAAGGATTTGGTCCCTTCAGAGGGCTCAATTGGATTAAGCTATGGCTGGACAGGAGACGTTAAATATCACCTTGGTGCCAATAAAAAAATAAATCAGGAATCCTACGAATCCAGAATTACACTGGCGAACAACCCAAGCCATCTGGAATTTGTAAACCCTGTGGTGGAAGGGTATGCAAGAGCTGCACAGGATGATCGTTCAGCACCAGGATTTCCCCATCAGGACACTTCTAAATCGCTGGCTGTGCTTATCCATGGTGATGCAGCTTTTCCAGGGGAAGGCATCGTGACTGAAACGTTAAATATGAGCCGCTTGAAAGGATATCAAACAGGCGGAACCCTGCATGTAATTGCCAATAACCAGTTAGGTTTTACAACGGATACCCACGATTCCCGTTCGACCACATATGCAAGTGATCCGGCAAAAGGTTACGAAATTCCAATTGTCCATGTGAATGCTGACGACCCGGATTCCTGTATGGCAGCAGTTCATTTAGCTTACGAATACAGAAAGAGATTTAATAAAGACTTCGTTATTGATTTAATCGGATACCGTCGTTTTGGACATAATGAAATGGATGAGCCGGCAGCTACACAGCCGCATCTATATGAAATCATCCGCCAGCACGCTACCACAAGGGAAATTTATGCGGAAAGACTGGTGGAAGCCGGAGTTTATTCCAAGGAAGAAACTGAGAAGTTAAAAGAGGATACACTTGACCATTTAGGCAGAGAGTACGATAAGGTATCAGACAAAAAATCCTTAGAACCGAAAATTAGTGAAATTCCAGAAGAAGTGGAACAAAAGCTTCCATTAGTAGACACAGGGTATGATTTAACGGAGCTTCGTAAAATTAATAAAGATTTGATCACGTGGCCGGAAGGTTTCAGTGTGTTCCCTAAATTGAAGAAAATTCTTGAACGCCGCGGAGAAGGATTGGAAGAAGGCGGGAAAGTCGATTGGGCACATGCAGAAACACTCGCATTTGCAACGATTATTGCAGAGGGAACTCCTGTACGGCTGACAGGACAGGACTCTCAAAGAGGTACATTTGCTCAGCGGCATATTGTTCTTCATGACCATAAAAACGGGGACATTTATTCCCCTCTGCACACTCTATCGAACGCCAAGGCATCCTTTACAGTTCACAACAGCCCGTTATCGGAAGGTTCGGTCGTTGGCTTTGAATATGGCTATAATGTACATGCGCCGGAAACATTAGTTCTCTGGGAAGCGCAATTCGGGGATTTCGCTAATGCGGCACAAGTGATATTTGATCAATTTATTTCCGCCGGACGAGCAAAATGGGGTCAAAAATCCGGGATGGTGCTTCTGCTGCCACACGGCTATGAAGGGCAGGGACCGGAGCATTCCAGTGCCAGGCTCGAACGATTTTTAACACTTGCAGCGGAGAACAACTGGAATGTAGCATACTTGTCCAGTTCCGCTCAGTATTTTCATCTGCTTAGAAGACAAGCTGCGACTCTCGGAAAAGAAGAAATGAGACCACTTGTTTTAATGACACCTAAAAGTTTGCTGCGGAACCAAAACGTTGCATCAGCCCCAGAACAATTTTCTGAGGAGCGTTTTAAGCCGATCGTGGAAGAACCATTAACTGGGATGCATAAGAAAAGTGTCAAACGATTAGTATTTGCTACTGGAAAAATGGCAGTGGACCTTCACGAAAATTTAAAGGAGTCAGAGGAAAATAAAGAGATTCATGTCGTGCGCATTGAAGAATTGTATCCTTTCCCTGATGAAAATATTAAAGAGGTGCTTGAGAGCTACCCGAATGTAAAAGAATTAAAATGGACCCAGGAAGAGCCTGAGAATATGGGTGCCTGGAATTATATCCAGCCACAGCTGCGGGAGGTTGCTCCTAAGGGAGCAAGTGTAGGCTATATTGGCCGGCGCAGACGGTCGAGCCCATCTGAAGGAGATCCTAAGGTACACAAGAAAGAACAAAATCGGATAATCAACGAAGCACTGCAGGGTAATAACTAAGGAGGAAATGACGGAATGGCTGAAATTAAAGTACCTGAACTTGCGGAATCTATCACAGAAGGGACAATAGCAGAGTGGTTAAAACAGCCCGGCGATTTTGTTGAAAAGGGCGAAAATATCGCAGAGCTTGAAACAGATAAAGTAAATGTTGAAATCACTTCTGAAGAATCCGGGGTCATCAAAGAACTGTTAAGAGAACCAGGTGATACAGTCGAGGTGGGCGATCCGATTGCCGTCGTGGAAGCAGGTGAAAAAAGCAGCGGCGGAGAAGCTTCTTCCAAGGAAGACAAAAAAGAAGCGGATGACAATAAAGCAGAAGAAGAGAGTAAAGCTGAGAATAACGAGAAAAAACAGGCGGAACCAAAAGCAGAAAAGAATGAGGAAGAAGAATCTGCTCAAGATACTGCTTCTGATCGGCCGATTGCTTCCCCTTCAGCGAGAAAGCTCGCCAGAGAAAAAGGGCTGGACCTGAATGAGGTGCCGACCCGTGACCCAATGGGCCGTGTAAGAAAAGAAGATGTGGAAAACTTTGAAAAAAATACGAAAGCTGCTGAAAAGTCGAGCAGTGCCTCAGGCTCTGATCAAAAATCGTCACCGCAGAAGCAGGACGAATTTGCAGGGAAGTCAGTAGAACGCATCAAAATGTCCCGCCGGCGTAAAACGATTGCAAATCGTCTCGTAGACGTACAACAGTCCACAGCGATGCTGACTACGTTTAATGAAGTAGACATGACTGCAGTGATGGAGCTTCGTAAACGACGCAAAGACGCATTTCAGGAAGCTAATGATGTAAAGCTTGGGTTTATGTCCTTTTTTACTAAAGCAGTAGTTGCTGCCTTAAAGCATTTCCCATTGTTAAATGCTGAAATTCAAGGTGATGAAATCATAAAGAAAGATTTTTATGATATAGGCATGGCAGTCTCAACTGATGATGGTCTTGTCGTACCTGTTGTCCGTGATGCAGACCGCAGAACGTTTGCGGGTATTGAACAGGAAATTTTGACATTATCGAAGAAAGCCCGCGATAACAAACTCGCATTGAAAGATTTACAGGGCGGCACTTTTACAATTACAAACGGTGGAGTGTTCGGTTCCCTTCTGTCGACGCCTATTTTGAATGCACCGCAGGTAGGGATTCTCGGAATGCATACCATACAATGGAGACCGGTCGCTATTGACCAGGAAAAAATGGAGAACAGACCGATGATGTATCTTGCGCTTTCGTATGACCACCGTATCGTCGATGGAAAAGAAGCGGTCAGTTTTCTTGTAAAAATTAAAGAGCTTCTCGAAGATCCAGAAGTACTTCTTTTGGAAGGATAATAAATACATTGCCCGGTTCGCCTATATGGTGGACCGGGGTTTTTTAAGTTTGCTGCTTGGACACACTCTCTACGGCGCAAGTCGCCGTTATATACATTAACTTTAACCAACAATTAAAAGGCAAACTTTCACCATTATTCGTCGAATTTCATTGTAATTTATCGTATAACCTCATTATTTTAAATAATAACGAATTATATAAATTTATCACAACTTATCTGAATTTATCTCTTGATATATACCTATATCTATGTGTTATAATTCCCCTGAAAGATATTTTAGGAGGTTTTACCATGACTGCTATAAACATTGATAAAAAAACAGCTGCCTGGGTTATTAAAAATGGAGCCAGCGTGACACTTGATCCGATATATCCTTTTAATCAGACAAAAGAGCGTGGTCCTGTCGATGTTATGCTTACTTTTGAAACACCGGAAAATTCAGAAAAGTATGATGTTACTGAAGATAAGGGAATTTATTATTATATTCACCGCAAACTATATATAAAAAAAGAACTGAGGCTGCGAATCAGCGGCTTTGGGCCATTTCAGCATTTAAGCTGCAGCGGTGTCAGCCGCTTTAAAAAGAAAAGCCAGATTGTATCTTTATAAAAAATGAAACCGGTCGGTAGTGATACCCCTGAAAAACTGAAAGGCTTTGAAAAGTAGTTTTCTTAAAAAGCGGTCTGCGTGGAATTTAGTTTCCATACAGACCGTTTTTCATCTAAAAGCGTTCGGTGGTGATGCCAGGTCGATTAAAACCGGCCACGTCCTGTAGCCAACATCGACACTAGCACGTCCGTGAGTTCCGGGAACAGCGCGAGCGAAGATCCACTTGGTCAAGTGAATCTTCTTGCCCAAGTCAGCTGAGGCCGTGCCCGCGGCAAGCATCCACCGATAAGCGATGCGTGAGAATCAACAACAAACTTTAACAGTTCTATCAGATTAGAAACGACTTTTTCAGTCGCCTCGGCGGGAGCGCCTGGTTTTATTATGCATAATTTTATTATCTGAGTATGACATCAAAAAAGAATTTAAAATTACAAGGTAGTGAGGGTTTATCTTTTCTAGAACGTGCTTTAGAATATATATATGCGAACATATGATTCATCTATCTTCATTCATTAAATTCTTTTTATTGGATAAAACAAGGAGGTACTGCAGTGGGACTTACATTTTATATCGGCCGCTCCGGCACAGGAAAAACCTCTGCTATGATTAGTGAAATGGCTGAGTTAATTAACAGGAGCCCAGCGGGTACTCCTTCCATTATATATTTAGTTCCCGACCAGATGAGTTTTCAATCTGAACAAAAACTTATTAAACAGACAAATGCTGGGATGACACGCGCCCATGTACTTAGTTTTTCACGACTGGCCTGGAGAGTACTGCAGGAAACCGGTGGAATTACAAAGACTGTAATTCAGCAAAATGGAATGCATATGCTTATTCGCAAAGTCATCGAAGAAGAAAAACAATCATTTCACCTTTACAATAAAGCAGCCGGTCGAGAAGGATTTATTTTACAGATGGAGAGGCTGTTCACTGAATTTAAACGTCATCTTGTGACCTTGGATTCCCTAGAAGAAGAGTGGAAACAGCTGCAGCAAAAAGAAAAATTATCAGCACGCGAAAAAGCTCTGAAAGATAAGCTTCATGACATTTTACTATTATGGAGAAAAATCGATCAATTTTTGCAGGGGAGCTACGTGGGTACAGAGGACTCTCTAGCATTACTTGCAGACAGTATTCCGGATTCCACTCTGCTTGAGAGCTGTTATGTTTATATTGATGGTTTTCATTCTTTTACTCCTCAGGAGCTAAATGTTATAAAAGCTCTCTTGAGTAAAGCAGATCAAGTGACCGCCGCATTAACCCTCGACAAACCGTATGATGATGAACCTCCTCATTTTCTTAATTTATTTCATCAAACAGCCATGACTTATCGCAAACTTAAGGCGCTTTCAAAAGAAACCAGCACCATACATAAGGATACCAAGCAGTTTTTCCGGTCTGCGCATTCAAAAGAAGGGGATTTGCTTCATCTAGAAAAGTACTTTGAAAAAAACCCCCCTGTTCAGGAGAAAAGAAACGAGCACATCTCCATAAACAGTGCGGTGAATCGTAGAGCTGAAACTGAAGCTGCTGCCAGAAACATACGAAAGCTTGTACGAGAGCATGGATATCGCTTTAAAGACATTGCTGTCATGATTAGAAAAAGCGAGGCTTATGCAGAATTAATTGAAACCACCTTTACAGATTACGGCCTCCCTTTATTTATTGATGAAAAAAGACCGATGCTAAATCATCCTGTCATCGAATTATTGCGATCTTCTCTTGAAATCATTGTGGAAAGATGGCGCTATGAGCCTGTGTTCCGGGCCATTAAAACGGACCTGCTGTTTGATTTGGAAGAAAGCATAGAAGATGCCAGAAGGGAAGCCGATCTGCTTGAAAATTATGTGCTCGCCTATGGTATAAAGGAAAAGCATTGGAAACTAAACAGACCATGGGCGTATAGGAAGTCACGTAATGCTATCGAAGAGAAAGGAAATCTCTCACCGGAAGAAGAAGAGCTTGAAAAAATAATAAACAAGAGAAGAAGTCAACTGGCAAAACCATTACTGCGCTTAGAAAAAAAGCTTAAACGTTCTACAACTTTTATTGAATATGGTCAATCTGTATTTGAGTTTCTAGAAGACCTGAAGATCCCGCAAAAAATCGAAATGCTTCGTGATCATGCTGCAGCGCGGAATGAATTAACAAGAGCAGGCGAACACGAACAAGTATGGGGAGCGATCGTAGAGCTTCTCGATCAAATGGTTGAAATAGCGGAAGATGATAAAGTTTCGACAGTTCGCTTTCATAAAATTATGGAGGCTGGACTAGAATCAATGAAATTTAGTCTTGTACCTCCTGCTATTGATCAGATTACAGTTGCTGATATGGAAAGATCAAGGCTGAGTGATATTAAAGCTGTATTTATTCTTGGCGTCAACGAAGGGCTCATTCCAGCTGTACCAGAGGAAGACGGCATATTGCACGATGAAGAAAGAGAATGGTTTAACGAAAGAGGAGTTGAGCTTGCGGATGATTCAGCACGGATGCTGCTTGATGAACGATTCCTCATGTACCGTGCTCTCAGCATTGCCTCTGAACGGCTGAGTCTGAGCTATGCTCTTGCAGATGAAGAAGGAAAATCCCTTCAGCCTTCTACGCTGATACAACAAATAAAAGAAATGTTCCCACATTTGAAGGAAAAGCAGGTATTTCAGCATCCTGATGAATATAAATCGACCCAGCAGCTTGATTTTATCGGTTCAGATAGAAAAACATTGTCATACGTAACTTATCAGCTGCAGCGCTGGAAAAGAGGATATCCTATTTCTAATATTTGGTGGGACGTATACAATTGGGCGATCTTAAAGGATGACGGGTTTTATGCGGCGCCCACCCTTCAGAGTTTATTTTATACGAATCGGCCGCAAAGCTTATCTGAACCGGTAAGCCTGAAGATTTATGGAGAGAAATTAAAAGCAAGTGTCTCACGGGTGGAGCGTTTTGAATCGTGTGCGTTTTCCCATTTTGTATCATACGGACTTCGTTTGAAAGAACGAGACATATTTCGATTGGAAGCTCCAGATATTGGCCAGCTTTTTCATTCTGCCCTTCAACAGATGACAGAAGCATTCCAGAAGGAAGGAAAAGATTGGAAAGATATCTCGAAGGAAGATGCAGTTCGAACGGCTAAGGCAACTGTACAAAAATTAGCCCCGGCTATTCAACGCGAAATATTACTAAGCTCGGACAGGTATAAATATTTATTAAGAAAACTTGAAGATACCATTATTAGGGCTTCAGATATTTTAAACAGACAGGCTAAAGCATCTGGTTACTCCCCTTATGGAATGGAGGTAGGCTTTGGTGAAAATGAACAGCTGCCTCCACTTCGTTTTACTCTTCCTAATGGAGTAGAAATGGAGGTGGCAGGGAGAATAGACAGAGTGGATAAGGCCTCCGGAGAAGGGGGATTATACGTTCGTATCATCGATTATAAATCTAGCCAAAAAGATTTACAGATTCCAGAAATATATTATGGTCTTGCCCTGCAGATGCTAGTTTATATGGATGTAGTGCTGTCTTTTTCAGAGGATTGGTTTGGCCGGGAAGCGCTGCCGGGAGGCGTACTTTATTTCCACGTGCATAACCCTTTCATTCAGGCAGCGCAGCATTTGTCCGAAGAAGAAATTGAAGAGGAGTTTTTCAAGAAATATAAAATGAAAGGCTTATTACTTGCCCAGGAGGAGGCAGTGCGGTTAATGGATCTGCCACTTGAATCTGGTAGATCTGAGATTGTTCCCGCTGCGTTTAAAAAGGACGGCAGTTTTTATGCCAATTCCTCAGTTCTTTCAAAAGAGAACTTTGCAGACCTCCGCCAATTTATCCGCAGTAAGCTGGAGGAGGTTGGTTCGTCAATTATAGAGGGAGATACACAAATTAATCCATATAAAGTAAAACAGCTGACAGCCTGTAGCTATTGCCCTTTTAAAGCCGTATGCCAGTTTGATACTTCCTTTGAAGGAAACGGCTACAAAACGTTATCGACTGATAAGAAACAAATAATGAAATCATTATTTAAAGAGGGGGATGGGACCATTGATTCAAATTAAGCCTAAGCCTGCAGATGTGTTTTGGACAGACAGTCAATGGGAAGCTATCTCAGCTGAAGGCACCAACCTTCTCGTCTCAGCTGCAGCCGGAAGTGGGAAAACGGCTGTTCTTGTAGAGAGGATTATCCGCAAATTGTCAGACGAAAGCAATCCGAAAGATGTAGATAAGCTTTTAATCGTGACATTTACAAACGCTGCTGCAGCAGAAATGAAATCGAGAATTGGAGAAGCTTTACAAAATGAAATAAAAAAAACTCCATCAAGTTTGCATCTGCGCAGGCAGCTTTCCTTGTTAAACAGAGCCCAGATTTCTACGCTGCATTCCTTTTGCATGTCTGTTATCCGAAAATATTATTACCTGGTTGAAGTAGATCCGCAGTTTCGAATAATGGATCAGACAGAAGGGGAGCTTCTAAGAGAGGAAATTCTTGACGAAGTGCTTGAGACCTACTATCAAGAGGGAAGCAGCCGTTTTCTATCAGCAGCTGACCGCTTTAACAACGACCGTTCAGATGAAGGCCTGCGAGGTATCATTCGAAAATTATTTCACTTTTCTCGTTCGCACCCGGATCCTGAAAGCTGGCTGGAGAACATGAGCCAGCTTTACAGTTTGAAATCAGATGTGGAGCTTGAAAATACGAGATGGGGTCAAGAGCTGTGGCGGGATGCTAAATTACGTATTACCATGGCCCTTCAGCATATTGAGGAAGGTAAACTCCTTTCTCAAGAAGAAGGCGGGCCGACTGCCTATTTGGACAACCTTACTGATGACGAGTTTCAGATCACCCCCTTAAAAGAAGCAGATTCCTGGAATGAGCTGCAGGAACATCTTGCCTCATTAACCTTTAAAAGGCTGAAATCTATTAAAAAAGACAGCGGTGTGAATGAGCAATTGAAAGATCAGGTGCAAAGGTTGAGAAAGCAAATGAAAGAGGAAATGACAAATTTGGCGAAAGAAGCGTTTGCTCATCCACCTTCAGCTTATATTAAAGACATTCAGACTATGAAAGAACCCGTACAGGTTATCAAAGAAATCACCGTCCAATTTTCAGAAACTTATCAGCAGAAAAAGAAAGAAGCCGGACTGGTGGACTTTTCTGATCTGGAGCATATTTGTTTAAACATATTAATAGACGAGAATGGAAGCCCTTCCACAGTGGCAAAGGAATATCAAAGGCAGCTTCATGAGCTGTTGATTGATGAGTATCAGGACACCAATCATGCACAAGAAGCAATAATTCAGGCTGTTTCAAAGGGAAATAATTTATTTCTTGTTGGCGATGTAAAGCAGAGTGTATACCGATTCCGCCTTGCAGAACCGGACTTGTTTCTCAAAAAATATAAAGAATATAACCGCGGGGATGGCTTTCCAGGATACCGGATAGATCTCGGTCAAAATTTCAGAAGTCGCAGAGAAGTACTGGACAGCACTAATTTTATTTTTCGGCAGATTATGAGTGAACGTGCCGGAGATATTGATTATGATGAACTGGCAGAATTAAAACTTGGCAATTTGCAATATCCCCAGCATGAGCAGAGTGAGACAGAATTAATTCTAATAAATAAAGGGAGTCCAATTTCTTCCAATTTAGAGAGCGCCGAATCAGATACGGAAGAAGAGCTTGAAACGGCTCAATTGGAAGCTAGATGGATGGCACGACGCATTAAGCAGATGATCAAAGATAAGTATCCCATCGTGGATAAAGAAACCGGTCAGATGAGGACGGTGACCTTTCGAGATATCGTCATCCTGATGAGATCGATGCCATGGGCGCCGGTGATTATGGATGAATGTAAAAAAGAGGGACTTCCTGTTCATGCGGATCTAAGCGGAGGTTACTTTGAAGCAGTAGAGATCAGCATCGTTCTTTCTTTGTTAAAAATTATTGACAATCCAAGACAGGACATCCCACTTGCTTCAGTGCTCCGTTCCCCAATCGTCCAAATGAATGAAGAAGAATTGGCAAATGTACGAGCGCAAGAAAAAAACGGAACATTTTTTGATGCATTCTATCAAACTGTCACGGCAGGACCGGAGTCAGTATGGAGAGAAAAAGCGGCCAACTTTTATGAAAAGCTGCATAACTGGAGATCCCGCTCGAAAAATCAGGCTTTATCTGAACTGATCTGGGACTTGCTTCAAGAAACCGGCTATTATGATTTTGTCGGCGGACTTCCGGCAGGCAAACAGCGGCAGGCTAACCTGCTTGCACTTTATGACAGGGCCAGATCCTATGAAAAAACGTCTTTTCGAGGATTATTTCGTTTTCTCCGCTTTATTGAACGAATGCAGGATAGAGGAGATGATCTTGGAACCGCTAGAGCCCTGGGCGAACAGGAAGACGTTATAAGAATGATGACGATTCATAAGAGCAAAGGACTCGAATTTCCAATTGTTTTTTTAGCAGGAATGAACAAACCATTCAACTTTAGAGATCTATACAGTCATGTATTACTGCACAAAGAACTCGGTATCGGCACAAAATTTGTAGATCCGGAAAAGCGTTTGGTGAGAGAGTCCCTGCCGCAGCTGGCAGTCAAAAAAAGACTCCACCGCGAAAGTGTTGCAGAGGAAATGAGAGTTTTATACGTTGGTATGACTCGAGCTAAAGAAAAGCTTTACCTCGTTGGAACCGTGCCGGAAGCAGAAAAAAGCATCCAACAGTGGGAACAACACAGACATAGTAAAGAGTGGCTCCTTCCTGAAGCCGGCCGGCTTCGTGCTAGATCATTTTTGGATTGGGTAGGACCTGCAGTGTTCCGTCATCAGACTTCGGAGTCATTGATTCCCTTTGCTTCTGCCAATGCCACTGTGTTTAATGATCCTTCTACTTGGAATATACAGATCACGGAAAAAGAAGAGCTGCTAGAGACGGAGGCAGTTTTTGCGGAGATTGATCAAGAGAAAGAAGAAGCAATAAAAAACTTTGTTCCTGTGTCCGTTGAAAGCGAATGGAAGGACGAGGTAGCAGAGCGGCTGCAGTGGAAATATGCTTTTGATAATGCAACGAGAACCCGTTCAAAACAGACAGTGAGCGAGTGGAAACGAGCAGTTGAGGATGAATACAGCGAAAAGGCATTTCAGGCAAGCTTTCGTTCAAAATACGCAGACAGGCCCAAGTTTTTAGTTAACAAAACCCAAAATCCGGCAGAAATGGGGACAGCTGTTCACACGGTTCTTGAGCATATTTCCTTACAGACACGAGTCACTGCTACTTTCGCTGCTTCGGAAATTGGGAGGATGATTGCTCTTGAACTCTTGACAGAAAGCGAAGCATCAGCCGTGGATCCCGAAGCAATCGTTAGATTTTTCGAATCAGAGCTTGGCATGGCCATGCTTGAATCCTCTACTGTTTACAGGGAAATTCCATTCAGTTATAAACGAATGGATACTTCACTGTCTGACGAGGATATCGTGCTCATCCAGGGTGCTGTAGATTGTCTGTTTGAAGATCAGGAAAAGGGACTCGTACTTGTCGATTTTAAAACTGATTCAGTATTAAGCCGTTTTGACGGAGACACTTCAAAAGCAAAGCAGCTCTTGAAATCAAGATACCAAAATCAGATTGACATTTATCGTGAAGCGATCGCATCCATTTGGAACCGCCCTGTGGAACAGGCTTATATCTATGCTTTCGAAGGGAATTTTACCATCACTATGTAATTTAGGAGAGATAACCATGAGGCTGCTGCATACTGCTGATTGGCATATTGGGCGTACCCTTGAGGGGAGAAGCAGGTTTTCTGAACACGCTGCATTTTTTCAGGAGCTGCATGCCATCGTCAAAGATGAAAACATTGATGCATTGATAATGGCAGGAGATGTATTTGATTCTGTTAATCCCCCTGCAGCTGCAGAGGAGCTGTTTTATGAAAGCATGGCAGAACTTACGGCAGACTGCCAAATACCGGCAGTAATTATTGCCGGCAACCATGATCACCCGGAACGGCTGCAGGCAGCCCGTCAGCTTGCCAAAACAAACGGAATTTTTATTCGCGGCTACCCTGATTTATCGCCGTTGGTCATTCCGGCTGGAACTGACGTGTTGCAAATTGCCGCCCTTCCTTATCCTTCAGAATCCCGTTTAAAAACAATGCTTCAGAGCGATCTTGATGAACGAAAGCTCAGAGACGTATATAATGATCAGATTGCCAAAATTTTTCAAGAGCTTACGAAAAATTTTTCTCCGAAAAATATTGGTATCGGCGTCAGCCATATATTTATAGCCGGGGCGTCTTCCACCGATTCGGAACGACCGATAGAGGTCGGCGGGGCTTATACCGTAACCGCAGACAGTCTCCCTGAAAATGTTCAATACACGGCTCTTGGCCATCTTCATCGCGCACAGACGGTTACAAAAGCTGCCGCTCCGGCACGTTATTCCGGTTCTCCCCTAGCTTTCAGCTTTTCAGAAAGAGGATATGCAAAATCCGTAACAATTGTTGATGCCCGCCCCGGCCAGCCTGGGCACTACAAAGAAATTCCTCTTTCCAGCGGGCGTCCGCTTGTTAGGTGGGAAGCAAAGCAGGGTCCTCAGCAGGTAAGACAGTGGCTCGAGGAAAAAAGAGATGATACCGCTTGGATTGAACTTGATTTATATACGAAAGAAGCTCCGTCTATGGAAGAAATCCATCAATGGAGAAAAACAAATCCAGGTATTATTACCATTCGTCCTGTGTTTCCGGAAAAGAAGGGAGACAAGCCTTATGAAAATAAGAAAACTCTCCCGCTGGACGAATTATTTAAACGGTACTATGAAAAACAGACAGGAGGAGCTGAACCAGAAAAAGAACTGGTGGAATTATTTATGAAGCTCCTGGAAGAAGAAAGGGAGAACCAAACATGAGGCCGATTGAACTTTCCATTCGTGGGTTACATAGTTTTCGGGAAGAACAAACCGTGGATTTTAAGTCATTATGTGGAAGCGGGGTGTTCGGGATCTTCGGACCGACAGGCAGTGGAAAATCGTCTTTGCTGGATGCTATGACACTATCTCTCTACGGGAAAGTGGAAAGAGCAACTAACACCCATGGTATTTTAAATCAAGCTGAAGACACCCTGTATGTGGGCTTTACTTTTGAGCTCGGCCAGGCAGGGAAAGCTGCGGCCTACAAAGTGGAAAGAAGCTATAAACGAAGCGGCAGGCATAACATGAAAACCTCAGCCTGCCGGCTCATAGACATCAGCAGTGACAAAAAAGTAATTGCTGATAAAGCAGGGGAAGTTACAAAGGAAATTGAAACACTGCTTGGTTTATCCATTGACGATTTTACAAGAGCGGTCGTGCTTCCTCAAGGGAAATTTGCTGATTTCTTAATGCTTAGGGGAAGTGAACGACGCCTGATGCTCCAACGCTTGTTTAATCTGGAAAAGTATGGGGATGAACTCAATAAAAAGATTAGAAACCATTTATTGGAGGTTCGGCACCAAAAGGATCGGACAGAAGCAGAACAAGCGGGACTTGGGGATGCCTCCACTGAAGCTGTTAAAATAGCAGAAGAGCAATTCGTGGATCTCGATAACGATGTGGAGAAACTGGTTGAAGAAAAAACTAATACACAGCAACAGGTAGATGAAAGTAAAAAAATACGGGACTGGCAGAAGCAAATGAATCAAGCTCAAACCAGGCTGGAATCATTGAAAAACCAGGAGCATGAAATCACAGAAATAGAAAACAAATTAAAAGAATCTGCTGAAGCAGCATCACTTCTGCCCTTTGCGGAAGCTTATTTACAAGATGAGAAGGAGATGCACGAGTGGAAGGACAAATTAAAAAAAGCTTCAGCACAGCGTGAAGAGTGCGCTGAAAAAGAGAGGAAAGCCAGAGAAGCATTGGATTCTTTTAATGCTGCAAAAGAAGATCAGGTTCAGAAGCTGCAAGATATGAGACAAAGAATAGACAATGTGGAAAAATGGCAGAAAGAGCTTGAAATAGTGACCAGACGATATGAAAAAAAGCGCTCAGAATTTACTGCCTTCGAACAAAAAAGAGAAGATATGCAGCAGAAAATAAAAGAACTCGATAATAAAGAAAAAAAATACAGCAGCATATTAGATGATTGGAAAAAAAGACTCAAAGATCACGATGTATCTCACAAATATAAAAGAAGAGCGGAAGCAGCAAAAGATGAGAAACTGACTCTTCTTTCCCTTGAAGAACGATGGAGAGAATACAGCGAAGAGGCAGAGAGTAAAAAGAAAAGGGCACAGGAGGCAGAGCAGTATAGACAATCTGCTTCGAAAAAACTGGCAGAGCAGACAGCCGTTCTAAAAAAACGTTTTCAGCAGATAATGTCCTGGTACGAGAAAACTGAAGAAGACAAGCGTGTCTGTGAAAAACTATTGGCTTCACTAATAGACAAACACGATTTCTTACAATCGAATCAGGAGGAACAGCACCATCAGGAGATGGCAGCCAGGCTTGCATCAGATCTAATCCCTGAAAACCCATGTCCTGTCTGCGGTTCCGAACACCACCCCTATCCTGCAGCACAAATGAATTCAACAGAACCTGTTGATGAAGATGAGGATCTGGATGCTATAAATCAGCTGATAGACACGCTGGAACGAACACTGAGAAATTTGGACCAGCGAACATGGTTTTTGCAAAATCTTTCAGACAGTATTCACAGGACCTTCCCCAAAGAAGAGGGCGATATTGAAAAATCTACCACAGAAATTTCTACTTTTAAATTCTCAGATGGAACAATTAAGAAGCTTTCTAGTGAATTTAAGCAATACACCTCCCAAATGGAAAAAGAGCAGGATACCCTGCAAATGCTCCATCAAAAGATTTCGATGGAAACGACTCTTTATGAAGATCATAAGGTGAACGAAGCTCACAAACAAAGAGAATGGGAGAGACTCTGCGATGACGCCAAAACTTCTGATCAGCACGCAAAAAAAGCAGAGCAGCAGCTTTGTGATGGAAAAGAAAAATGGAAAGAGCGTTTTTCTGAATTTCACTTTGAAACAATAATAAAGGAATATGAGCAAATGCAACATCAGGAGGAAGAACTGGAAAAAATCAGAAACAGAATGGAAGAAGGGAATTTTCATCTGGAGCAGGTACAAATAGAAAAAAATGACTTTAAAGATAAACATCATGCTTTGCAGCTGAAAATTACAGAAATCAATGCAGAAGTAAATAAGGAGCGGGAAAATAAAAACGAATATGAAACTTCGATTAAAAAAGCGCTGGGCAGCTTTTCGATTGAGGAATGGAAGTCTTCTCATGTAAAACAGTCAGAGGATTTAAAGCTGCAGGAAAATCAGATAAAAGAAGACTGGAAAGAAATGGACCATGAATTTGAAGCTGCGGAAACAAATAAAACAGTCGCTGAAAATGCCTGGAAAAATGCTGAAGAACGATATTTAAACGCCTCTCAAAAATGGAGAAATGAAACTCATCGCATGAATAAAGAAGGTCTTGCCCCCGCGCAGGCAGCGGCAAATGTATTAGAAACGGAAAAAGCAAATAAAATTGAACAACAGGTTTCCAGCTTTTATAAAGAAAAAGAAAATTGGCTTTTTACACTGGAAGAAGCACGTCAAAAAGTAAAAGATAATTACATCTCAGAGGAGCACTGGAACCATATTAATCACTTGTTAACCAGCCAGTTAGAGTTAATAGATAAACAAAGGGAAAAACGCGGAGCTGCCTGGAAAGCTCTTACGGATTTAAAAGAGAAAAAAGGCCGGTATGAACAGCTGGAAAATACAAGAACGGAATTGATAAAGGACCTTGAAAGATATCAAAAGCTCGACCAGGTTTTTAGAGGTAAAGGATTTGTCGAATTTCTAGCAGAAGAGCAGCTTATACAAGTCAGCAGGCAGGCATCTGAACGCTTAAAGGAACTTACAAGGGGGCGTTATGCCATTGAAGTAGATTCCGAAGGAGGATTTATTATCCGGGATGACGCCAATGGCGGTGTGCGTCGTCCGGTCACATCCCTGTCAGGAGGCGAAACGTTTTTAACAAGTCTCGCCCTTGCTCTCTCATTGTCGACCTCTATCCAATTAAAAGGAGAGCATCCGCTGGAATTTTTCTTTTTAGATGAAGGCTTCGGTACACTTGATCATGAATTGCTTGAAACAGTAATGACATCACTTGAGAAGCTGCAGACCGATAAATTGGCAGTGGGCATTATAAGTCATGTGCCGGAACTACAGGATAGACTACCTAAAAAACTACATGTATATCCGGCAGAACCAGGTGGTGCCGGAACAACACTAGAAATGAGTACGTTATAAATATATCCGCACAACCACTATTTCATCGGGGGCCGTAGCAACGGAACTTACGGTAACAATAACGGATGATGAGGTACAGGATATGTTATCTAAAATTACTAAGCCCGGATATGACTCCATTGACCAGCAGCGACATCGCTGATGCCGTATATTATGCAATGACGCAGCCGGCAAATGTTGATGTTAACGAAATTGTAGTTCGTCCATTAAACCAGTGCTGATATCGAAAGGGACCTAATACAGAAAAAAACACCCCCTTAATCGAACGTAATTATCGTTCGGTCAATAGGGGGTGTTTATTTATTCATTATTAATTTTTTCAATAATATGAGAGTGGTCAGCTTCTATTCTTAGATTATCCCCATTTTCAACGATTGCCTCTTTATTGCTTGTATCTTTTGTGAGCTGCCGGAAAATTCGCTGCTTGTGGACTTTTTCATCTGCGCCACGAAGCGGCCTCGGCTGTGCTTCAAACACTCGGTATGGCTTCAAGTCAAGTGTGGCTGTACCATTTTCCTGCAGACTGTAGGCAGCAACGAGGCTGTCTCTCGTTCTCGTCCATCCCTGATCAAAGATAAAGTTTCCAAGTGAATACATAATAAACGTATCATCATAAACATCCACTGATTGAAGTACGTGCGGATGATGACCAACAACGATATCCGCTCCAGCATCGGCAATTGCTTTGGCGAGTCCTTCCTGACGAGAGGTCGGTGAACTGTCGTATTCCTGCCCGGCGTGCAGATGAACGATGACAAGATCAGCATTTGCTTCAGCATGGGCGATTGCCGGAATAAATACGCTGGGGTCTGATGTCATAATTCCTGGATCAGTAGAACTGCCCGATTCCATTTTAGCATAGGTAATATCGTTAATGCCAAGTGTTGCAACTTCTAGACCACCATAAGAATTTACTTCGTAGCCATCTTCAGCAGAATCAGGGTTAAATTCTGTATCATTAGCACCTATGGGTAGTACCGAAGAATTATCAAACGCCTGCAAAGTTTCTGAAAGTCCCAGCTGACCATAATCCATCATATGATTATTGGCAAGGTTGACGGTGGAAAAACCAGCTGCCTCCACCGCTTTAATTGCTTCAGATTTCGCAGAAAGATGAATAATTTTATCGGCTTCTTCCGCTTCTGAATCTTCATCATTAACAGGATGTTCAAAATTTCCCGTTGTATAGTCAGCCGTCTGTAGTACCGGCAGAGCGTATTGAAAAAGCTGTTCGTACCCGATCTGTTTGGAAACCTCTTCAACGTGCCGGCCCATCATCATATCACCGACCATGGCAGCAGAAAATATTTCCTCGTCTGAATGCTCCGCAGGCTCACTGGCTGCTTCCGGGTCGGACCAACGTATGATAGTGATTAGCAGCACACACACTGCAAGAGCAATAATTGCATGACGAAATCCTTTTTTCTTTTCCTGTTTCGTATATGCAAGAATTTTTTCTTTTCTGTTTAAATACCGCTTCCCCATTTGTGAATGCTCCTAAATTAAATAATATAAAGTAATTATAATAAACGTCGCTGCAGTCAATACCAGTGTACTTGAAACCGTTGGGATAACCCCTTGTTTCTGCATCGTGTTAGCGATCAACCCGGGTACAATAACACCCAATCCTCTGAATTCGTATATTTCAAAGGGGAGTATGGGGTAAAAATAGTCGAATAATAATTTCAACACAATCCCGGTACACAACATGGCAGCAAATTTTCTGCGTCCGTACAGCACCATAAATTTCGTAAGACCAAATGTTACAATCAAATATGTAATCAAGCTGATGAGAAATATCGTCAGCAGAAACACCGGCTGGTCAAATACGAGCGCAAGATAGCCCGGGACGATTAAGCCCGCGGGCATGATTCCAGTTTTTTCTGCATAGATTAAACTAAGAACTACCCCTATAACTAAAGCGATATACAAATCCGTACCAAACAATTAAATAGCCTCCTCACCGACACTGCGATGTTTTACTTGCGGCGAGTGATGAAGTGTTTCTAAAAATGCTTCTCCTGCGCCGTGAATATTACCGATACCAAACAAAGTCGTACCATGGGATTCGGCCCGTACTCTGTCCAGAACTATATCTGCACTTTTACCTTCAAGATTAATGAGCTTATCATATGGAAGCTCACCTGATTCGTAAGCTTTTAAGATTGGATGAACATTTTGGCCAATCACTATTAATTTAGTACCTCCGAGCTCTGGAAGAACTTTTTCACAAAAATCTTTCGTTCTATCTATCCGGTCTTCCCGGCAATTGATAACCACTCCTTTGTCCTCTTTAATGAAGGAAGTGGACTGGAGGTGATCCCAGATAGCGAGAGTAGACGTCGTATCATTAGCGGCAAATCCGTTAATAAAGAAGGAAGTCTTTTTGCTTAAGTCAGTAAATGGTGTCACTCTGAGAGCTCCCGGATCAGGGTTGGCATTCAGCATCCCTCTCAGGGCAATATCGCGGCTGATATTTAATGCTTCCGCAACAGCCAAGGCAATTGCTGCATTTTCTTTGAAAATAGTATAATCAAATTTTTGTATAAACTCATGGGAGATTTTGCTGTTGTCTGCAAATACAATCTTTGTAT
>NZ_JBHIKY010000060.1:0-1194 GCF_042139015.1 Alteribacillus sp. HJP-4
CTGCTCTTTTCTCGATTGACTTTCAGTTTCAGCTTCTTCTCGATAAACGTGAGCATGTTTTGGTACACCCTCTGGGCTGCTTTCTTCGATCCTGCATAGATCTGGCAGTCGTCGGCGTAACGGACAAAGGAGACTCCCCTCTTTTCCAGTTCCTTATCCAGTTCATCCAGGACAATATTAGATAGGAGCGGGCTTAAGGGACTTCCTTGCGGTGTCCCCATGTCATTTGCTTTTGTCATACCGTTTTCCATGACTCCTGCCTGCAGGTATCGCCGAATGAGTCGGAGGATACGTCCATCCTGGATACGCTGACTAAGCGTTCTTATCAATCGGTCGTGGTGTACCTTATCGAAGAATTTCTCCAGATCGATATCTACCACCCATGTCTTGCCTTCGTTAATATATTTCTTTGCTTTCCGAATGGCATCATGAGCGCGGTGACCTGGGCGGAACCCATAACTGTGTTCGGAGAACACGGGATCATATATCGGTTGAAGATAAAGGTTGATCGCTTGCTGGATCAGACGATCCAGCACCGTCGGGATTCCTAGTTTCCGTCTCCCCCCGCTCGGTTTCGGGATTTCGACACGGCGGACCGGGAACGGGACATAGGTTCCCGACAGAAGATGGTGATGGATAGAGGACCATTCCTCTGAAATCTGAGCTTTCAGTTCCTTGGTGGTCACCCCATCCACCCCGTGACTTCCTTTGTTTTGAACGACCTTTGTGTAGGCTCGGTTCAAGTTGTCTCTGTGTAGAATGTCTTCCAGCATAGCAATCGACCTCCACGTGTCTCTTTCGTTCCGTTGTATGGCATCTATTCTCCACGCTTCCTGTACCCTTGAGGGATTCACCTCTCCTTTACAGGGAAGCTGATGTGTTCTGTGTCATCGAATGATGCGTACGCTGGGGAAAGAGCGCTCTTTTCATGATTCAGCCCTTCCCATAACGGACTAGTACCGCATGGTACTATGGCTTCGGCTGACTTCTGATCGTTCAGCGGCTTCTTTCGAAGCCGGTTACCGCAAGAGTACGGCGTGCCGATCAGACCTCCCCGGGTAAGCGCACAGACTTCCTCTCCATGTACCCGCCTCATTTACTGCCCGTCCCTTTGGTCGTTCGGACTTTGACTTGTTAAGCAGTCTCATCCAAGAAGGACAGCCTGGTATGAGATTCGTGTTCCTCGGATCGGAG
>NZ_JBHIKY010000061.1:0-1136 GCF_042139015.1 Alteribacillus sp. HJP-4
CGTCCGTACAGCACCATAAATTTCGTAAGACCAAATGTTACAATCAAATATGTAATCAAGCTGATGAGAAATATCGTCAGCAGAAACACCGGCTGGTCAAATACGAGCGCAAGATAGCCCGGGACGATTAAGCCCGCGGGCATGATTCCAGTTTTTTCTGCATAGATTAAACTAAGAACTACCCCTATAACTAAAGCGATATACAAATCCGTACCAAACAATTAAATAGCCTCCTCACCGACACTGCGATGTTTTACTTGCGGCGAGTGATGAAGTGTTTCTAAAAATGCTTCTCCTGCGCCGTGAATATTACCGATACCAAACAAAGTCGTACCATGGGATTCGGCCCGTACTCTGTCCAGAACTATATCTGCACTTTTACCTTCAAGATTAATGAGCTTATCATATGGAAGCTCACCTGATTCGTAAGCTTTTAAGATTGGATGAACATTTTGGCCAATCACTATTAATTTAGTACCTCCGAGCTCTGGAAGAACTTTTTCACAAAAATCTTTCGTTCTATCTATCCGGTCTTCCCGGCAATTGATAACCACTCCTTTGTCCTCTTTAATGAAGGAAGTGGACTGGAGGTGATCCCAGATAGCGAGAGTAGACGTCGTATCATTAGCGGCAAATCCGTTAATAAAGAAGGAAGTCTTTTTGCTTAAGTCAGTAAATGGTGTCACTCTGAGAGCTCCCGGATCCGGGTTGGCATTCAGCATCCCTCTTAGAGCAGTCTCGCGACTGATATTTAATGCTTCCGCAACAGCCAGGGCAATTGCTGCATTTTCTTTGAAAATAGTATAATCAAATTTTTGTATAAACTCATGGGAGATTTTGCTGTTGTCTGCAAATACAATCTTTGTATTCCTTTCTTCAGCAATATCACAGAAGTAATCAGCGTAGACGCCCTTTGTGATTATAAGTGTTCCATTATAAGGAATAGTTGAAGCAAATCCTTCAGCAACATGATCTAATGTAGGGCCCATCACATCCATGTGGTCTTCGAAGACATTCAGGATGACTCCGATATTGGCCTGAAGAAAGGATTGCTGCAGTACATGCTGATACTCAGGGTTAATGGCCATACATTCCCCGACAAAAGCATTTGCTCCGATATCAGAAGCTTTCTTTAA
>NZ_JBHIKY010000062.1:0-961 GCF_042139015.1 Alteribacillus sp. HJP-4
GGGCTGTCCGTTGGAAAACACAGCAAGCGTACAGGGGCATCAATAGGATGATTCTCCCTGAAGGGGAATATGCTACTTTCAAACAGATTCAGGAAGCTGGCGGAAAGGTAAAGAAAGGATCAAAAAGTTCCTTAGTTGTGTTCTGGAAGTGGTTAGAAAAAGAAGATAAAAAGTCAGGAGAGATAGATAAGATTCCGATACTTCGTTATTACCGGGTTTTCGAGAAGTTCTGTTACTATTAAGTAAACGATAGGTTATTTCATTAAAGGGCCAGATTATGGAATGAAAAGGGGTTTTAGGAATGGAAATTGAAATTAGTAATTAAGACTCTAGAAAAGGAGATTAAGGGATGAATCGTTTAAATTTAATTACTTTAGGTGTAAAGGACATGGTGGAGTCACTTAATTTTTATCGTGATGGACTTGGATTTGAAGTATTTGTATATGGGGATGAAACAAATCCAGATGTAATTTTTTTTAATAATGCAGGGACAAAAATCTCACTGTTTCAAATTGACCGTTTAGTGAAAGATATTAACGAAAAAAATCCACCAGCAGTCGGCAGGGGCTTTGGAGGAATCACACTTGCTTATAACGGAAAGTCAAAAGAAGAGGTTAATGAAGTGTTTTCGTTAGTTGAAAAAGCTGGAGCGAAAATCATCAAGGAGCCTGAAACAGTATTTTGGGGTGGATATAGTGGATATTTTCAAGATCCAAACGGATTTTATTGGGAAGTTGCATATGGAGAGAACTGGGAATTCGATGAGAACGATATGTTGATTATTCGTGAAGATTAGGACGGTACGATAGTAAGCAATCGGAGCGCGATTGTTGAACAACACAGGTAGAAAATGATCAAACTTTTTTATAAAAATCAAACTTAAATCCGCTGAAAAAGAATCCATTTTGATCAATCTTTTTTCAAAATGGATTCTTTTTATTTATCGTAAAATATGGGTTTG
>NZ_JBHIKY010000063.1:0-592 GCF_042139015.1 Alteribacillus sp. HJP-4
CTTATACCGTCATATGAGAAACCACCTGGTGCTGGATGCCCTGGAAGACGCGCATGAAGCGAAGAAGCCGCCCGAAGGACTGCTTCATCACTCCGACCGAGGCAAACAATATGCCTCGCATGAGTACCGCCAAACATTGGAGGATTATCACATGGAAGCCAGTATGAGCCGCACCGGAAATTGTTACGATAACGCCTGCGCCGAGTCCTTTTTCAGCCTGCTCAAAAAAGAACTCATCCAGGGTCGGCGGTTTATTACCAGAAAACAGGCCTATACAGAAATATACCGCTACATTGAGCTCATTTATAACCGAAAACGAATTCACAGCGCGATTGGTTATCAGTCTCCGGTCCAGTATTACGAACAGTTCTATGCGGCACAATCCAAAGGTTAATACCGGCCCGCAGGGCAGGGGATGCTTTTCTTCCCGTAACCCGCCCTAAGATGATAGAGCGGAGAGGTCAAGCGGGCTGGGCTTGACGCTTCTGCGAGATCATCTACGATTGAAACATAGGGAAGAATGATCTGTAGCTGTCACCATCGCATCATTCCTATTCTGTTAAAGGGTGTCCACTTTCTTGACAGAGGTCCA